>NZ_JBGWAB010000084.1:0-34853 GCF_041862025.1 Streptomyces sp. AB3(2024) | reverse complement strand
TGTGGAGCCCGTATAAGACCCGGCACGCCGGGCAGTGGGTGATGAAGCAGGAACCACTACGCACGTGCTGGAAACAGCGGCGGCACGGTGGGAATCTCCCCCGTTCACGGGAGAGAGCGTCAATTCTTGCGCTCCGTGCTCACGATCACGACGACCCCCGCCACCACGATCGCCCCGCCGAGCACGATCGGCCAGGTCAGGGCCTCGTCGAGGATCAGCGCACCGAGCGCGACCGCGACGACCGGATTGACGTAGGCGTACGTGGACACCAGCGAGAGGGGCGCCGACCGCAGCAGCCACGTGTACGCGGTGAAACCGACGACCGACCCGACCAGCGCGAGGTAGCCCAGCGCCAGCCAGGAGGCGGTGGAGAAGGTGCCCGGGTCGAGGCCGTGCTGCTCCCCGCGCAGCAGCCCCACCAGGAGCCCGCCCGTGCCGCCCGCGAGCATCTGGTAGACGCTGCCGGTGAAGGGGTTGCCCGGCGCCGGGAGCCTGGCCCCCGAGAACGAGCCGAGCGACCACAGGAGGGAGGCCGCCAGCACCAGCAGTACCCCCGAGAGCCGGACCTCACCGCTCAGCCCCGGGCTGGTCAGCACCACCAGCCCCGCGAACCCCACCAGCACCCCGGCCAGGGTCCGCGCCGGCGGCCGGTCCCCGGTGGAGGCCCGCAGCACCACCAACCACATCGGCACCGCCGCCACCAGCAGGGCGGCCAGCCCCGACGGCAGCGAGGTCTCGGCCAGTACGACCAGGCCGTTGCCGCCCAGCACCAGCAGCAGGCCCACCAGGAACGCCGAGCCGATCTGTGCGCGGGTCGCCCGCAGCGCGCCCGGCCCGTACCGGCAGGCGACCACGACGGCCAGCACCAGTGCGGCGGTGAGGAAGCGCACCCCGGCGGACAGGAACGGCGGCATGGTCTGCACGACGATCCGGATGCCGAGGTACGTCGAGCCCCAGACGACGTACACCAGGCCCAGGGCGGTCCACACCGCGCCGTTGATCCGGCGGTGCGGGGCGGTCGCGGACTCGCCCACCAGCGGGGTCGGGGTGCTCATGGCCGGATCCTACGGTCGTTGCCGTCTGCACGCTTCCCGGCATCTCACCCCTTGAGCAGGGCGTTCACCTCGCCGTACGGGAGCGCGTGGGCGAGGGAGCCGTAGGTGCCGCCGGCGAGCAGCTCCTCGGTGGCGCGCCGGACGACGGCGTACGCGGCCTCGGCCACCCAGGATCCGAGGCTGACCCGGGCCACGCCGAGAGCGCCGAGCTCGGCGACCGGCGGGGTGGCGGGACCGGCGAGCACGTTGAGCGGGGCGTCGATGCCCTTGGCCAGTTCGGCGAGGACGGCGGGGTCGTGGACGCCGGGGACGAAGATGCCGGAGGCGCCGGCGGCGAGGTAGGCGGCTGCCCGCGCCAGGGTCTCCTCCAGGCGGCCCTCCGGCGCGCCGAGCCCGCGCAGGTAGGTGTCCACGCGGGCGTTGACGTACAGCGGGACCCCGGCGGCGTCGGCGGCGGCGCGCGCGGCGGCCAGGCGCTCGGCGTGCTCGGCGGGGGCGCGGTCGCCGTCCTCGATGTTCACGCCGACCGCTCCGGCGGCCAGCACCCCGGTGACGGTCTCCCCGACGGCGGCGGCGTCCGCGCCGAAGCCGCCCTCGATGTCGGCGGTGACGGGGACGGGGACGGCGGCGGCGACGCGGGCGATCAGGTCCAGGGCCCGGTCCCGGGCGAGGGCGTCGCCGTCGGGTGCCCCGAGGGACCAGGCGACGCCGGCGCTGGTGGTGGCCACGGCGGGCGCGCCGGCGGCGAGGGCGATGCGGGCGCCGGCGACGTCCCAGACGTTGGCGAGGGCGAGGGGGGCGGCGGGGGTGTGCAGGCGGGCGAAGGCGGTGGCCCGTGCGGCGAGGTCGGCTGTCGTGGTCATGACCCCAGTCCAGCAGACCGGACGGGCGGGGGCTGGCGGATTTCCGTCGTCCACGGAGGCCCGGCCTGACCCGCCGACCGTGTCGCACCGACCCTGACCCTGACCGGGGCCGGGGCCGGGGCCAGGGATGGCCGGCCGGGGTCGGGACGGGGTCAGGCGGCCAGGCCCGTCTTCGCTCCCGCGCCGCACAGGGGGAGGACCGCCGTGCGGCCCTGGAGCGGGTCGCCCGGGGCGTCGGGGCCGACCGCGGCCCAGCAGGCCGCCGCCGTCGGTTCGACGAAGAGGCCGCGCCGGGCCAGGTCCCGCTGGGCCGCGCGGAGCCGGTCGTCCGGGACCGTCAGGAAGGTCCCGCCGGACTTGCGGACCGCCGCCAGGATCTGCCGGGCCCGCGGCGGCGCCGGGATCGCGATGCCCTCCGCCAGGGTGGGGAGCTGGGGCACCGGTTCCGCGTCCTGCGCGCCCGCCGCGAAGGCGGCCGCCAGCGGGGACACCGCCTGCGCCTGCACCGCGATCAGCGCGGGCGCCCGCACCCCGCGCCGGGCCAGTTCCTCCACGGCCAGCGCCGCGCCCAGCAGCAGCGTGCCGTTGCCGACGGGGACGACGAGGGCGTCGGGGAGCCGGCCGCCGAGCGCCTCCCAGATCTCGTACGCGTACGTCTTCGTGCCGTGCAGGAAGTAGGGGTTGAAGACGTGGCTCGCGTAGAAGACCCCCGGCGCGTCCGCCGCGGCGCGGGCGGCCTCCGCGGTGGCCTCGCGCCCGCCGGGGACGATCCGTACGGACGCCCCGTGCGCCCGCATCTGTTCCGTCTTCTTCGCCGAAGTGCCCTCGGGCACGAAAACTTCACAACCCAGCCCGGCCCGCGCGCAGTACGCCGCCACCGACGTCCCCGCGTTGCCGCTGCTGTCCGCGATCACCCGCTCGGGACCCAGCCGCCGGGCCAGTTCGGCGAGCATCACCGCGCCCCGGTCCTTGAAGGACAACGTCGGCATCAGGTAGTCGAGTTTGGCGTGAATCCGCTCCGCGAGCGGGACCAGGGGAGTGTGTCCCTCCGCGAGGGAGACGGCGAACGCCCCCGGCAGCGGCAGTGCGGGCGCGTACCGCCACAGGGAGGGGGGCCCGGCCGCCGGTTCCAGGGGGGCGGCCGGATCGGGCGTGAAGTCGAGGTCCCAGGGGCCACCGCACAGGGGGCAGCACCACGGCGCGGTCCGCACGTCCGCGCGCGTGCCGTCCTCGGGGCAAAGGTAACCAGGGAGTGCGTGCGTCACGTGCGGACCACCTTTGCTCGTTCATGGCCGGTATATGGCACGGATGTTACGCGTCCGTTGTCCTCTTGTGGGATGGCGCACAGGTGGGTCAACCTTTCGGAGGCGACGGCCCGTTGGGCTCAATGCATTGTCATGAGCATGCCTAAAAGCGTCTCGGACGGGCCCCACGGATTCCCGCTCGACCCCCCGCACAGACCCCCGCACAGCCCCCCGCAGCGCACCGCCTATGAGGAGGACCCTCACATGTCCGTGATGCGTCACACCCGCCGGAAGACCGCCGGCGTCAGCGCGATCGCCGTCGTGGCCCTCGCGCTCGGCGCCGCCGCCGCGTTACCCGCTTCGGCGGCCGACCGCGGCGCGCAGGGCGTCATCGAGAACGCGGGGGCCGCCGGGTCCGTCCCCGGCAGCTACATCGTGACCCTGGACGACTCCGCGGCCCGCTCCACCGCCGACAGCGGCAAGGCCGTCGCCAAGCGGTACGGGGCGAGGATCGACCGGACCTACAGCGCCGCCCTCAACGGCTACTCCGTCGAGGTCTCCGAGGCGCAGGCCAGGAAGCTCGCCGCCGACCCGGCCGTCAAGTCGGTCGTGCAGAACCGCGTCTTCACCGTCGACGCCACCCAGCCGAGCCCGCCGTCCTGGGGACTGGACCGCATCGACCAGCGCGCGCTCCCCCTCGACCAGAGCTACACCTACCCGGACAAGGCCGGCGAGGGGGTGACGGCGTACATCATCGACACCGGTGTCCGGATCACCCACCAGGACCTCGGCGGGCGCGCCTCCTACGGCTACGACGCCATCGACAACGACAACACCGCCCAGGACGGCCACGGCCACGGCACCCACGTGGCCGGCACCGTCGCGGGGACCACGTACGGCGTGGCGAAGAAGGCGAAGATCGTCGGCGTCCGCGTCCTCGACAACAACGGCTCGGGCACCACCGCCCAGGTCGTCGCCGGCATCGACTGGGTGACCCGCAACGCGGTCAAGCCCGCCGTGGCCAACATGTCGCTCGGCGGCGGGGCGGACTCCGCGCTCGACACCGCCGTGCGCAACTCGATCGCCTCCGGCATCACCTACGGCGTCGCCGCGGGCAACGAGTCCACCGACGCCTCCACCAAGTCCCCGGCGCGAGTCGCCGAGGCCATCACCGTCGGCGCCACCACCAACACGGACGCGAAGGCCAGTTACTCCAACTACGGCAGCATCCTGGACCTCTTCGCCCCCGGCTCCTCCATCACCTCCTCGTGGGGCACCGGCGACACCGCCACGAACACCATCTCGGGCACCTCGATGGCCACCCCGCACGTCGTCGGCGCCGCCGCCCTCTACCTCTCCCAGAACCCGGCCAGCACCCCGGCGCAGGTCCGCGACGGCCTCGTCGCGGCGGCCACCCCGAACGTGGTGACCGGCCCCGGCACGGGCTCCCCGAACCGCCTGCTGAACGTGGGCGCCGGCACCACCCCGCCGAACCCGGGCACCCGCTTCGAGAACACCGCCGACTACGCGATCAACGACAACTCCACCGTCGAGTCGCCGATCACCGTCAGCGGGATCTCCGGCAACGCCCCTGCGACGCTGAGCGTGCCCGTCGACATCAAGCACACGTACGTCGGTGACCTCAAGGTCGACCTCGTCGCCCCCGACGGCACCGTCTACAACCTGCGCAACCGCACCGGCGGCAGCGCGGACGACATCGTCCAGACCTTCACGGTGAACGCCTCCTCCGAGGTGGCCAACGGGGTCTGGAAGCTGCGGGTCGCCGACCTCGCCGGTGCGGACACCGGGAAGATCGACTCCTGGGCCCTGCAGTTCTGAGCCGGCCCGTCCGGGCGACCGGGCGGTGAGGGGCGCGACAACGCGCTGGACCGCGCGATGACGGCGGGGGCGACCGATCACTCGGTCGCCCCCGCTGCGTACTATTTCGCGCGTTCGTTCGCCCCCTCCCCGCATCCCCCGTGACGGAGCACCCCACCCCGTGAGCACCCCGCCCCCGCACCAGCCCCCCGTGGGCCAGGGCCCGTTCCGGCCGGCCCTCAACGGGTTCGCCCTCGCCTCCCTGCTGGTCGGGCTGCTGTGCCTGCCGCCGCTGGGCATCGTCTTCGGGGTCGTGGCGCTGGTGCAGATCGCGCGCAAGGGGGAGCGCGGCAGGGCGCTGGCCGTCGTGGGCCTGGTGGTCTCCGTGGCGATGACGGCGGTACTCGTCCTCGGCGCGGGCCGTTACGGGGGGACGGTCCTCGGGCGGCTGGGCCCGGCGTGGGAGCCGGCGCGCGTCGAGGGCGAGCTGACGGCCATCGACGAACTGCGCGCGGGCGACTGCTTCAACGTCCCCGGCGGCGACCTCTTCGACGAGGACCCCCTCATCCACCGCATCGGCTGCGAGCGGGTGCACGACGCCGAGGTGACCTCCACGGCCCCCCTCGCGCTCACGGGCTCCCCCGGCACGACGCGGATCGAGGAGGAGGCGGCGCAGGCGTGCTGGACGGCGCAGGACGCGTACGCGATGGACACGTGGGCGCTGCCCCCCTATGCGGAGATGTTCTACTTCGCCCCCACGAGCGAGACCTGGCGCGACGGCGACCACCGGCTCGTGTGCGTGATCGGCACCTCGGGCCGGGATCACCGGGGCAGTCTGCGCAAGGACTCCGGGATGCTCACGGTCGATCAGGTGGCCCTGCTGAGGGTGCTGAACGAGTCCGACCGGGTGCTGGGCGACAATCCCCGGCGCGAGCTCGGCGTGGCGCTGGCGGAGTACCGGTCGTGGGCGCGCGAGGTCGACGGGGCGCTGGGCGCGGAGGCCGGGCTGCTGCGGGGGGTCGAGTCCCGGCCGGGCGTGGGTCCGGCGGCGCGCGCCCTGCTGAAGGAGGTCGAGGCGGCGCGCGTGCAGTGGCAGCGCGCCGCGCGGGCGGGGAAGACGGAGGAGTTCCAGCGGGCGTGGGACGCGGCGCTGGGGGCCACGACGATCGACACGGAGAAGGCGCTGCGGGGTACGTACGGACTGTCGACCCGGGTTCCGGAGTGGCTTGAGGAGTTCCCGCGAGACTCGGACGAGGGCTCGGGGAGCGGGTCCTGGTCGGAATCGGCCTGAGACCTCGTGGGTAACGCGCGGTAACGGGTTTGAGTGACCAGGCTTCATCACTTCGAGTGAAACTCTGGCCCGTGCTTGCGCACCTCAACGGTGGGTTGCCAGGGTGTAGCTGTCTGTCAACCTGATGGGAGTGGCCCGTGACTTTCGGTGAGCAGCCGGCCTATCTGCGCGTCGCCGGGGATCTGCGGCGAAAGATCGTCGATGGGTCCCTGCCCCCGCACGCCCGCCTCCCCTCGCAGGCCAGGATCCGCGAGGAGTACGGGGTCTCCGACACGGTCGCGCTGGAGGCCCGCAAGGTCCTCATGGCGGAGGGGCTGGTCGAAGGCCGCTCCGGGTCCGGCACGTACGTGCGCGAGCAGCCGGTCCCGCGGCGGGTCGCCCGATCCGGCTACCGCACGGGCGGCGCCTCGACCCCGTTCCGGCAGGAGCAGGCCGAGGCGGGCGCGCGCGGCACGTGGGAGTCCAGCAGCGAGCAGACCGGCGCACCGGCGGAGATCGCGAAGCGGCTGGGCATCGAACCGGGCGACCGCGTCATGCGCACCCGGTACGTCTTCCGCGACGCGGGCGAGGCGATGATGCTGTCCACCTCCTGGGAGCCGCTGGCCGTGACGGGCCGCACCCCGGTGATGCTGCCCGAGGAGGGGCCGCTCGGGGGCTCCGGGGTGGTGGACCGGATGGCGGCGATCGACGTGGTCGTGGACAACGTGGTCGAGGAGGTCGGTGCCCGGCCCGGCCTGGCCGAGGAGAGCATGTCGCTGGGCGGCGTCCCGGGGCACGTGGTCCTGGTCGTGAGCCGGACGTACTTCGCTTCGGGGCGGGCGGTGGAGACGGCGGACGTGGTCGTCCCGGCGGACCGCTACCGCCTCTCGTACCACCTGCCCGTCCGCTGATCCCCGCCCCGGCCGGGCCGTTGTCCGGGTTCCACCGGGCCGCGCGGCCCGGACCGGGCTCCGCCCGGATTCCTTCGGGGCTCCGCCCCCGGACCCCCGCGCCTCGAACGTCGGCGGGGCCGGATCTTCCGGCGTTAACGCCGTGGTGACGCCGGGCGGGGCCGCGTAACGCGCGGGCAACGCCCGGGTGTGACGGGGCGTCATGCAGCGGGCCTACCTTCCCGCGGTATGACCGACACCGCCCTCACGTCCACGCCCCCGAAGGAACCGCGCCGCGGCTACGCCAAGCTCGCCGCCGACGAGAGCCGCGAGGACTACTCGCTGAGATACGCCCCGCACGCGTTCCGCCGCTGGAGCCCCGGTGCCGTCGCCGGGACCGCGCTGGGTGGGATCGCCTACCTCGCCGACTTCGCCATCGGCGCCTCCATCGTCTTCGCCTACGGTTTCACCAGCGGCGCCGCCGCGATCCTGGCTGCCGCCGTGGTGATCTTCCTGACCGGCATCCCCATCGCCCGCGCGTGCGCCACGTACGGGCTGGACATGGACCTGGTGACCCGCGGTGCCGGATTCGGGTACTTCGGGTCGACGCTGACCTCCCTGATCTACGCCTCCTTCACCTTCATTTTCTTCGCGCTCGAAGGCTCGATCATGGCCCAGGCCATGCACCAGGCCTTCGGGCTGCCGGTCCAGCTCGGGTACCTCCTCACCACGCTGATCGTGATCCCCGTCGTCTTCCGCGGCATGGGTGCCCTCGCCAAGGTGCAGGCCTGGACCCAGCCCGTCTGGCTGATCGGGCTCGCACTGCCCTTCCTGGTCCTGGCCTTCGAGGCGCCCGGTGCCTGGGGCGCCTTCACCCGCTTCGGCGGCACCGGCGGGGCGGGCTCCGGCTTCTCCTGGATCGGCTTCGGCTTCGGGACGGGCATCGCCCTGTCCCTCATCGCCCAGATCGGCGAACAGGCCGACTACCTGAGGTTCATGCCGGCCGAGACCCCCGCCAACCGCCGCCGCCGCCGGCTCGCGATCCTCGCGGCCGGCCCCGGGTGGGTGGTCATCGGGGCCGCCAAGCAGCTCGGTGGAGCCTTCCTGGCGTTCGCGGCCCTGGAGGCCGTCGGCAAGACCCACGCCCTGGAGCCGATCGCCCCGCAGGTCGATGCGCTGCGCCCGTGGCTCGGCGGTCTCGCGCTGCCCGCCGCAGCCCTCTTCGTGATCGTGTCCCAGGTCAAGATCAACGTGACCAACGCCTACAGCGGATCCCTGTCCTGGTCCAACTTCTTCTCCCGCGTGACCCACCGCCACCCCGGCCGGGTCTGGTACATCTTCCTCAACCTCGCCATCGCGCTCACGCTGATGGAGCTGGACATGTTCGCGATGCTCGGCAGGCTCCTCGGCTTCTACTCCAACGTGGGCATCGCCTGGATCGCCGCCGTGGCCGCCGACCTCGTGATCAACAAGCGGCTCGGACTCAGCCCGCCCTACATCGAGTTCAAGAGGGCCTACCTGTACGCCGTCAACCCGGCGGGTTTCGGCGCGATGGTGATCGCCTCCACCGTCTCGATCCTCGCCTTCTCCGGCCTCTTCGGCATCTACGCCGAGGCCTTCTCCACCTTCATCGCCGCCGGACTCGCCCTGCTCCTGTGCCCGTTGATCGCCTGGGCGACGGGCGGGAAGTACTACCTGGCCAGGCCGAACACCGTCAACGGCCCGGACGCGGAGGTCGCGGACGTCACCGCCACGCACACCTGCGCCGTGTGCGAGACGGCGTACGAGCTCCCGGACATCGCCGACTGCCCCGCATGGTCGGGGCCGGTCTGTTCGCTGTGCTGTTCCCTCGACGCGACCTGCGGGGACGTCTGCCGCAAGGGGCCGGGGGCCGGTCCGGTGGCCCTGCCGACACCGTCCGTACGCCCGGTCTGAACCGGCGCGCACGGCCCGCTCGTACGCCTGGCCGGATGCGTACGCCCCCTAGGTACCTCTTTGTGAAAAACCGTATCCGCTGAGTAAAGGTCGGGCGTAAGCTCCGGCATATGCGCAATGCGGTTTCCTGGGCATGTACATCGGCGGAGGGTGAAGCGCGATGAACGACAGCGGTGCCCTGCTCCCATGGCTGGTCATACGTCAGGACGACAACGGCAACCGCTACCGGGTGGGCCGGTACCCCACCCGGGCCGAGGCCCAGAAGGTCGTCGACAGCCTCGACGACCGGGGACACAAGCAGCTCTACTGGGTCGAGCGGATCGAACAGGGCAGCCAGACTGCCACGATGAACTGACAGTCGGCGCTGGCATAGGCTCCGCTCATGACCGTACGCGTGGTTGTGGGCGGAGCCCTTTGTCATGACGGGCGCCTGCTGGCCGCCCGGCGCAGTGCGCCCCCCGAGGTCGCGGGCCGGTGGGAGCTCCCGGGCGGGAAGACCGAGCCCGGCGAGTCCGTGCCCGAGGCGCTGGTGCGCGAACTCCGTGAGGAGCTCGGCGTCGAGACCGAGGCGGTGGAGCGGATCCCGGGGGAGTGGCCGCTGAAGCCGGGGCTCGTCCTGCACGTGTGGACTGCGCGGCTGCTCTCGGGGGAGCCCGAGCCGCTGGAGGACCACGACGAACTGCGCTGGCTCGGGCCGCACGAGCTGGACTCGGTGGACTGGCTCGACCAGGACCGCCCGGCCGTCGCCGAAGCGGGCCGGCGGCTGCGCACCGGGGCGCACCGGGGCGCATGAAGCGCACGCTGTAGGCCGTCTGCGCCACAGTGCGCCGGTGCCGGGTGGATCGGGCGGGATCGGGTGGTACGGCGCCCCAAATAGGGGGTATGTCGCTATTAGTCCCTATCTCGTCCCCCTTTCGTCCCCGACGAACCGGACTGGGGTCGCTGGTGGCCCGGGAAGTGATCGGCGTGATCGACACAGACGGTGAATGCGCCGAGTGGGCCTTTCCCGCCGAACCCGGTGCCGTCCGCACCGCCCGCCACGCCGTGCGCGGCACCCTTCGCTCGTGGGGACTGGATTCCGTGGGCGACGTGACCGTCCTGCTGGTCAGCGAGCTGGTGACCAACTCCCTGCGCTACGCCTCCGGTCCCATCGGGGTCCGTCTGGTGCGGCGCGGTCCCGCCACCCCCGGTCTGGCCGGAGGCCCCGCCCTGTTGGTGGAGGTTTCCGATCCGCTTCCGGATCCGCCCCGCGAACGGGTCGCGCAGCCGGACGACGAGGGCGGGCGCGGACTGCATCTGGTCGCCGTCTCGGCGCAGCGCTGGGGGACCCGTCACGGGAAGTCGGGCAAAACCGTGTGGTTCGAGTTGGCTCTTCCTGGTGAGTAACAAGGTGAAGGGCGGCAGGGGGTCTCCCGGTGGACGTCCGGTGAAGACCCACCGGGCGTGGCCGGAAAACAACGGGACCCTTTTGTGATCGTGAACGCCGTGCCGTACGGGGCCGTGGTGCTGAATACTTCGGTCATGGCCGGTCCGGTTGCGGTGAGCTGGAGGGGACGGTCGCGTGAGCGAGATACCTGCGCAGGCACATCAGGCCCGCGTGCCCGGGGAGACGTGGCACGACTCCTTGTGGCACAGCAGCCCGCCTGGCTCGATATATGACTACATAAAGGTCGCATCTTTCTCGATCGGGCCCGACGGGCTCGTCGATCAGTGGAGTCTGCGCGCGGAAGAGCTGTTCGGGCTGACTGCGGCCCAGGCGGTGGGGCGCGATCCGGTGGACGCCTTCATGCCGCCGGAGCTGCGCGCCGGCGGACACCGCAAGGTCGCGGAGATCCTCGACGGCAAGGAGTGGACCGGCCTGGTCCCCTTCCGTATCCCGGGAGGCGACGGTGAGCACGGCGTGGCCGAGATCTATGTGATGCCGACCCAGACCGAGACCGCCGAACGGGCAGCGCTGTGCGTCGTCGTCGACGTGCGCGCGCTGCGGCGCATCGAGTCCGACCTCGCCGCCTCGCAGGCCATATTCGGCCAATCTCCCTTCGGGTTCCTGCTCTTCGGCACGGACCTGACCGTGCAGCGCGCCAACCGCCGCTTCGCGACCGTCTTCGGCGGGGCCGCGGAGGAGCACCGCGGCCGGACCGTGCACGACTACCTGCCGCCGCACGAGGCCGACCGGATGGCCGAGGCCCTGCGCCGGGTGCTGGAGACCGGCGAGTCCGTGACCGACCTGCGGATCACCGGCGCGGCCCCGGGCAGCCGGGACCACCGGCACTGGTCCATCAACCTCTACCGCGTGCACGGCGGCACCGGCCGTCCGATCGGTATCGCCGGCCTGGGCACCGACGTCACCCGCCGCCACCTCGCCGCCCGCGAGGCCGCCGGGGTGCGGCGCAACCTCGCCCTGCTCAACGAGGCCGGGCACCGGATCGGGAACTCCCTCGACCTGGAGACCACCGCCCGCGAACTCCTCGACGTCACCGTCCCCGGCTTCTGCGACCTGGCCGCCGTCGACCTCTACGAAGGGCTCCTGCTCGGCGACGACGACCGGCCCGCCCGCCCGCAGGGCCCCGGGGTGCCCTCCCTGCCCGGCCAGGGGGCCGGCCGGGCCCCGTCCGCGCCGCTGCGGCGGGTGGCCTTCGCCTCCGCCGTGTCCGACGCCCCGCTGTCGGGGCCCGGCCCGCTGGTCTCCGTAGGGGAGACCCACCGCTATCCGGCGGCGTCGCCCGGGGCGCTGGCCCTGCGCACGGCGCGCCCCCGGCTGATCGAGGGGGGCGCGCCGGACGGGCTCGTGCAGTCCACGCTGATCGTGCCGATGGTCGCCCACGACACGGTGGTGGGCCTCGCCCAGTTCTCCCGTACGAAGGGCAGCGAGCCCTTCGGCGAACGGGACCGGGCCGTCGCGGTGGAACTGGCCGCGCGCGCCGCCGTCTGCATCGACAACGCCCGCCTCTACCGGCGCGAGCACGAGCGGGCCCTGATCCTGCAGCGCAGCCTGCTGCCCCCCGGGGACCCGGAGGCGGCCGGACTGGACATCGCCTGCCGCTACCTGCCGGGGAACGCGGCCACCGAGGTCGGCGGCGACTGGTTCGACGTCATCGAGCTCCCCGGACACCGCACGGCACTGGTCGTCGGCGACGTGATGGGGCGCGGACTGCGGGCCGCCGTCGCCATGGGCGAACTGCGCACCGCCGTACGGACCCTGGCGCTGCTGGACCTGGAGCCGGCGGAGGTCCTCACCGCCCTCGACGAGGTGGCCCGCGGCCTCGGCGCCCACGGGGGTGCCGCGGGGGGCGGCTCCCAGCAGGCGGGGGGGGGGGGGGGCCGGCGGGCCCCCCCCCGCCCCCCCCCCCCCCCCCCCCCCCCCCCCCCCCCCCCCCCCCCCCCCCCCCCCCCCCCCCCCCCCGACCGCTCCGAGGTCTACCTCGCCACCTGCGTGTACGCCGTCTACGACCCGGTGACCCGGCGCTGCACCATCGCCAACGCGGGCCACATGCCGCCCGTGCTGGTCGAACCGGCCGAGGAGGGCGGGCCGCCGCGCCCCGGCCTGCTGCTGGAGATCCCGACCGGGATGCCGCTCGGGGTGGGCGGCGAACCCTTCGAGGAGGTCGAGGTGGAACTTCCCGAGGGGGCGCTGCTCGCCCTGTACACGGACGGGCTCGTGGAGTCCCGCGACCACCCCCTGGAGGAGGGGCTGCGAGGGCTGCGGGACGCGGTCGCGGATCCGGCCCGGCCGCTGGAGGAGATCTGCGACCACGTCCTGAACACCCTGCACACCCGGCACGGGGAGGACGACATCGCCCTGCTGATGGCGCGGGTGCAGGGGCTGCCGGTGGACGCGGTCGGCGACTGGCAGCTGCCGCGCGAGGCCCGCTCGGTGGGCCGGGCCCGGGAACTGGCCCGCGCGAAGCTGCCGGCCTGGGGCCTGGAGGGTCTACTCGACACCACGGAGCTGCTGGTCAGCGAGCTGGTGACGAACGCCCTGCGGTACGGGGAGGGCGAGATCCGCCTGCGCCTGCTGCTGGACCGGACCCTGGTGTGCGAGGTGTGGGACGCGAACCTGGCCCAGCCCCGCCGCCGCCGGGCCCGGGACACCGACGAGGGCGGCCGCGGTCTCCAGCTCGTCGGCCTCCTCTCCGCCGGCTGGGGCACCCGCCGCACCCACCGCGGCAAGACGGTCTGGTTCGAACTCCCCCTGCCCATGCCCGGAGCGCCGGGCGAGACGGTCACCGAACTCTCCGCGGAGCAGCTGCTGAGCATGTACGGCTGACCCGCGCGCCGGGCTACGCCGCCTCGCCGGCCTTGAGCGCGGCGAGGCGGGCCTCGATCTCCGAGGTCCTGCCCAGGTCCTCCAGCGATTCGAACTGGGCGTCCAGGGAGGAGGCGGCCAGCTCTTGCCTGCCCAGCGCCATGGCCTCCTCGCGGCGGACCTTCTCCTCGAAGCGGTTGAGGTCGCTGGTCGGGTCCATGACGTCGATGTTCTTGACCGCGTCCAGCATCGTGTTCTGCGCCTGCGCCGTCCTGGCGCGGGCCACCAGCTCGTCACGCTTGGCCCGGAGTTCCGTCAGCTTCTCCTTCATCGAGTCCAGGCCCGCCTTGAGCTTGTCCACCACCTCCGTCTGGGCGGCGATGACCGGCTCCGCCGTCCGCGCCTCCTTCTCCGACCGCAGCTGCCGGCCGAGGGCCACCTTGGCGAGGTTGTCGAACCTGTCGGCGTCCGGCGTGGACCCCGCCGCCCGCAGTTCGTCCGCCTTCCGGCTGGCCGCGAGGGCCTTGACGCCCCACTCGGCCGCGGCGTCCACGTCCTCCTTGTGGTCGGCCTCCAGCATCCGCAGGTTGCCGATGGTGGTAGCCACCGCCTGCTCGGCCTCCGAGATGTTGTTCGTGTAGTCACGGATCAGCTGGTCGAGCATCTTCTGCGGATCCTCCGCCTGGTCCAGCAGGGCGTTGATGTTGGCCTTGGCGAGCTGGGTGACACGGCCGAGGATGGTCTGCTTGCTCATGACGGGTCTCTCCTGACGGGATCGGTGAGGGTGAGGGGTCTGTGTCCTGCGTCCGCCGCCACGCGGGTTCAGAAGCGGCCGCCACCGCCCATCCGGCCCCGGGTGCCGCCCCCGCCGAACGACCCCGGGCCGCTGCCGCCGCCCCCGCCGCCGCCCCGCCCGCCGCCGAAGCCCCCGCCGCCGCGGAGGATCTCGCCGAGGATGATCCCGCCGAGCACCGCCCCGCCCCGGCCGCCGCCCGAGCGCCCGTCGGCGTACGGGTTCCGGTAGCCCCGTACGTCCTGCTCCGCCAGCTGTTGTGCCTCCCGTGCCAGGGAGTCCGCCCGCTGCACCTCCGCGAGGGCGCCCGCCGGGTCCTGGCCGGCCAGGGACGCCGACCGCTCCAGGTGCCGCTGTGCCTCCGCCAGCCGGGTGCGGGCCCGGCTGCCGACCGCGCCCCGGCTGGTGGTGACGTAGTCCGTCGCCGCGCCGATCGCACTGCGGGCCGACAACAGGGCCTGGTCCAGCAGGGCCGCCGCCCGCTGGCGCCCGCTCTCCCGCTCGCGCGCCCCGGCCAGCGCCTCGTCCAGGGCCGCGTCGGCCTCCTCGATCCGGCGCAGGGCGTCGATCGGGTCGTAGCGGCCGGCCGCCTCCTCCCGGCGCACGTCGGCCAGGACGGACTCGGCCCGGCCGATCCGGCCCCGCAGGTCGCCGGTCGAGGCACCCTCCGCGGTACCCGTGAGCAGCCCGCGGGCGTCGGCGAGGTCGCCCTCCGTCTCGGTCAGGGCGCCCGGCAGCCTGCCGGCCGCCTCCGCGAGTTCCCGGGTCCGCCGCTCGACCGCGTCCACCAGGGTCGCCGCCTGGTCCACCGCGCCCTCCGCCGCCCGCACGTGCACGGCCGCCCTGCCGTTGTCCCCGGCGCCGACCGCCGTCCGCGCCTCGCCGAGATGGGTGGTCGCGAACAGGAGCCGGTCCTCGGCCTGCGCGGCATTGGAGGCGACCGGCGCCGACGCGGAGTCCGCGTAGCGGCCCGCCAGCGCCGTGAGCGTCGCCCCGGCGGTCGTCGTCCGCCCGCTCAGCGCGCCGAACCGCGCCTCCACCGCGGCCAGGGCCTGCGGGGCGTTCCTCTCCAGGTCACGCAGCCGGTCGAAGTCCGCCGACTCCGCGTCGAGCCGCCGGTTCGCCTCCGTGCAGCGCGCCACGATCTCCTCCAGCATCCGCCGCCGCGTGGCGTCGTCCTCCGGGTAGGCGTCGTCCAGCTGCTGGCGCAGCCGGAAGGCGTGGGTCAGCTCGTCCTTGGCGTACTCGACGGCCCCGGTGAAGGACGCCACCGCCTCCTCGCCGAACTGGGCCGTGGCGAAACCCAGTTCCTCGGTGCTGGTGCGGACCGCGTCATCGGTCTCCACCAGCAGCGCCTTGGCCCGGCCGTCCAGCTCCGGCAGCGGCGTCGGCTCCGCCCTGGCGCCGTCCCAGCCCGGATGGGCCGTCGTCGTACCGCGTCCGCCGCCCCCGCCGCGCTTGCGACGGGTGTACGCGTACACCCCCAGGGCCCCGGCCGCGCCGACGACGACCACCGGCAGCACGAAGTCCCCGGCCCCGCTCGCGCCGCTCTGCCCGCCGCCGGGGTCGGGCTCTCCGGGCGTGATCGTCGGCACCGGGACGGGCTGCCCGCCGAGCACCGCGCCGTAGCCGTTGGCGGCACCGATGGCCGCGCCCGCCCAGTCGTTCTGCCTCAGGGCGGGCTCGATGGCGGTGCGGGCGACCGTCGCGAGCTGCTCCGTCGTGAAACCGGAGTCCACATCGGCCGAATAGGCGTACTGGCGGGCGCCCGTCGCCACCGCCAGCAGCACGTCGTTCTGGCCGAGGCCGTTCTTCTGCGCGGTGGCGTCCGCCCAGCTCTGGGCGGAACGGCCGGAGAAGTCGTGCACGTACGCGACGAACAGCTGGATCCGGTGGTCGGCGTACAGCTTGTCCAGCGCCGCCGTGACGGCGGGCTTCCGGTCGCCCAGCGCCCCCACGCGGTCGGTGATCTGGCCCTGCGCGGACAGGGTGACGGGATCCTCGGCCCGGGCGGGCGGCGCCCCGGCGACCCCCCACCCGCAGAACGCCAGCAGCGCGGCGGCGAGGGCCAGCCCGGTCCGTACGGATATCCCGGCGGTTGCGCGTGTTCTCGACGCAGTCACATTTGGGAGGGTATGGGGGCTTACGTACCCACGCACCCGGAGCCTACGGGAGGGCGACGCCCGTCAACTCCGGGAGGGGGAGGGCCAGCGTGTCGGCGGTCAGGGCCGGTCGCCGGGCGGCGAGCGCGGCGTGGTCCCACTGCCAGCGGGGCTTCCCCCCGTCCAGGTCCAGGCCCGTCACGAACGGCGGCGCCGCACGGCCCAGCAGGCCGCGGCGTCCGCCGCGCAGCGACCTCACGTGGAGCACGCCCCGCCGCACGCCGAGCAGTTCGAGCGCGCACTCCGGCCCGTCGTGCCGGGTCACCGGCCGCTGCCAGCGCACCGCGCCCGTCTCCGCGTCCAGCGCGAACACCACGTCCCAGCCCTGCTCCGCACGGTGGGCGGCCACGTACACCACCCCGTCGGCGGACAGCAGCCGGGCCGCCGGCGCGCCCGGGTCGAAGCGCCACAGCTCGTAGCCCCTGCGCCGGTCCAGGGCGCGCACGACACCCCCGTCCAGCACGGGCACCGCCCCCGCCGGTACGTCCGGCACCGCCCGGCCCCCGCCCCCGGACCCGTACCCGCGGGGCCAGGACCACAGGGGCACCCCGCTCGGCAGGTGCAGCGCCCGCAGCTGCCGGCCGTCGCCGAGGATCAGACACTCGCCCGCCACCGTCACCGCGCGCGGGCCGTCGCCCGCCAGCGGATGCCGCCAGGCCGGCTCACCCGACGCCTTGTCCAGCGCGGTGAGCCCGCCCTCCGACGCCCACAGCACCAGCGCTCCCGTCAGGGTGAGGGGCGCACCCGGGCGGGCCCGGTCCAGCTCCCGCCACCAGCGCACCCGCCCGTCCGAGGGCTCCCGCGCCACCAGCCGCCCCCACGGCCCGCCGCCCGACTCCACCACCACGCACACGGTGTCCGCGTCGGCCGCGCACCACACCCGCTCCGGCTCCGGCAGCGGCGGCGCCGCCACCCCCTCGTCGGACCAGGCCGTCCAGCGCGCCACCCCGGTCGCCGCCCCCACGACGCCCACCTCGGCGCCCGCCGTCCACACCACGGCCTCCCCGGCCGCGTGCACCGACTCCGGGCGGACCCCCGACCGCCACCGCTCCGCGCCGGGTCCGGCCGGCTGCGCGGGCCGTACCGGCACCCGGGACTCCGGGCTCAGGGTCACCGCCACCCCGTGCGGCGGCGGGGTACCGGGATCGGACGCGGCCCCGGCCAGCCAGGGCGCGCCCGCCGTGCAGTCCCTGGCGATCCAGGCCAGCTCCCGCCCCCGCTCGGCGGCCCCGGCCAGCCCGCGCGCGGCGGTCGCCCGCTCCCGGGCGCCGGCCGGGCGGAGCACGGAGCCCCGGCCCCGGTCGTTGAGCTCCCGGGCGGCCTCCAGGGCCGCGCGGGCAGTGTCCACCTCCTCGTCGCCGGTGTCGGGCACGTCCGGCCGGCGCGGGGCGTCCGCCCGCTCGCGCAGCCGCGCGGCGCCACCCCCGCCGGTGTGCCGCGAGGCCTGCTCGGGCAGCCCGTCCGGGCGGCCCGCCACCAGCTCCGCGAGGGCCCGCTCCGCCGCGCCGAGAGCCTCGGCCGCGCCCGCCCGGTCCCCGACGGCGGAGCGTTCGCCGGCCACCCGGCACAGTGCCCGCACCCGCGCCCCGCCCGCCGGGACCCGGCCGGCCAGGCGCAGCGCGGCGGCCAGGTCGTGCCGGGCCACGGCCGTGACGGACTTCGACTCGGTGGCCGCGCGGACCGCGGCGCTCCTGATCCGGGCCAGGTAGCGCTCGGCGCGGGCGGGATCGGTGGGGGCGCTCGCGAGGACCGCGCGGGCCAGCACGGCCTCCTCCGCGGAGCTCCCCGCGAAATGCCGCTCGGCCAGCCGGACACCGCGCTCCGGGGCCACCGCCGCGAGCTCCTCCGCCACCTTGCGCAGCCGGGTCGCGCGGGCGGGACCGGACACCGTGAACAACGCCTGCTGCGCGTCGGTCAGCACCCGTTCGGTGCGGCGGGGGGCGTCCCGGGAGATCCGCCGGGCCAGCCCCGTCAGCAGGGCGGCGATGCGGGCGCCGTCGCCGTCGCCGTCGGTCCACGCCCAGAGCTCGGCGTCCTTCAGCAGCCGGCTCGCCAGGCCCGCGTCGAAGCGGGCCGCGGCCTCCGCCGCGAGGGCGAGCCCCTCGGTGCGGACGTCACCGGCGCCGGGCGGCAGGGAGACCAGCGTCTCCTCCGCCTCCAGCAGCAGCTCCCGTACGACCTCCCGCACGGCCTCCGGCAGGCCCGGGGCCCTGCCCGCCTCCGGCTGACCGGCGGCCCCGCCCGCCTCCGGCACACCGGCGGCCCCACCCGCCGCCCTGTTCACTTCCGGCCCGCCGGCTGTCCCGTCCGCCTCCGGCCCGTCCAGGGCCTCCGGCCGGTCTGCGGCCCGGGGTACGCCCGCTGTCCCGTGCGGGTCCGGCCCGCCGCCGGCCTCCGGCCCGGCGTGGTCATCGCCCGGGGCCCGTGCCCCGGAGCGCGCCCCGGCTTCGGTTCCGGCCGCCACGGTGTCCGGGCCCCGGCTCCCGGCACGGGTCGGGGCATCGGCCGGAGCGCCGGTCGCCGCCGTGGTTCCCGTACCGCCCCCGCCAGGGACCGCGCCCCCCGGGGCGACCGCCACCGGCAGGCTCCGCAGTGCCTTCGCCACCGCCTCCGCCGACTCCGGCCGGTCCGCCGGTGCCTTCGACAGCAGCGCCAGCACCAGCCGGTCCAGCTCCCGGGTCACCGCCGCCCCGGCCTCGCGCAGCGACAGCGGGGCGTCCTCCACGTGCCGCCGCATCAGGACGTACATCGGTTCGGCCGATCCGAACGGCGGCTCCCCGCTCAGCAGCGCGTACAGCACGCACCCCAGCGCGTACAGGTCGCACCGGGCGTCCACGTGCTCGCCCCGCCACTGCTCGGGCGCCATGTACGGCGGCGTGCCGAAGATCCGCCCCGTGACCGTCCAGCCCGCCGTCGCGTCCGCGGAGTGCGCGATGCCGAAGTCGCAGATCTTGAGCCGGCCACCCGGCAGCAGGAAGAGGTTCCCCGGCTTCAGGTCCCGGTGGACCACGGCCCGTTCGTGCGCGGCGGCCAGCGCCTCGGCCGTCTGCGCCGCCAGGTCCACCGCGACGGCGGCCGGCAGCCCGCCCCGCTCCCGGGCCAGCACCGCCCCCAGGTCCTCGCCGGACAGCAGCTCCATCACGATGAACAGCCGGCCCTCGTGCCGGCCCACGTCGTGCACCACGGTGATGCCCGGATGCTGCAGGCGCGCCCCGATGGTGGCCTCCCGCCGGAACCGGGCGATCAGCTCCTCGTTCGTCGCGGCCTCCAGCAGCACCTTCACGGCCACCGCACGGTCGAGTTCGAGGTCGTGGCCGCGCCACACCTCGCCCATGCCCCCCGCACCGAGCCGCCGGTCCAACCGGTACCGGTCCGCCAGTCGATCCCCCACCCGCACCGCACAGCCCCCTGACGTCACGTCATCCGACGCTCACCCAGGGGGCATTGTGCAACCGCGAAGTGAACTACCGGGGGTCGGAATCCGAACGGCGCCGGATCCTGCTCCCCAGCCACACCAGGGGGTCGTACTTGCGGTCCACGGCCCGCTCCTTCAGCGGGATCAGGGCGTTGTCGGTGATCTTGATGCCCTCGGGGCAGACCTCCGTGCAGCACTTGGTGATGTTGCAGTAGCCCAGCCCGTGCTCCTCCTGGGCCGTGCGCTTGCGGTCCAGGCCCGCCTCCTCGGCCGCGTCCAGCGGATGCATGTCGAGCTCGGCGACCCGCATCAGGAAGCGCGGACCGGCGAAGGCCGCCTTGTTCTCCTCGTGGTCGCGCACCACGTGACAGGTGTCCTGGCACAGGAAGCACTCGATGCACTTGCGGAACTCCTGCGAGCGCTCCACGTCCACCTGCTGCATCCGGTACGCGCCCGCCGCGACCCCCTCCGGCGGCACGAAGGCCGGAACCTCGCGCGCCTTGGCGTAGTTGAAGGACACGTCCGTGACCAGGTCCCGGACCACCGGGAAGGCGCGCAGCGGGGTGATCGTGACCGTCTCGTCCCGCGCGAAGACGGACATCCGCGTCATGCACATCAGCCGGGGCCGCCCGTTGACCTCCGCGCTGCACGAACCGCACTTGCCCGCCTTGCAGTTCCAGCGCACAGCGAGGTCGGACGCCTGCGTCGCCTGGATCCGGTGGACGATGTCCAGGACCACCTCCCCGTCGTGCACCTCGACGGTGAAGTCCCTGAGCGATCCGCCCTCCGCGTCACCCCGCCAGACCCGGAAGCGTGCGTCGTAGCCAGTCATTCGCAGAGCTCCTCTTCGGCGAGGTACTTGGCCAGCTCTTCCTTCTCGAACAGGGCGAGCAGGTCCGGGCGGACGGGTTCGGTCCGGACGTGGGTGAGGACGATCCGGTCGGCGGCCGGATCGACGGGGGGCGGATCCACCGGCCGGCACAGCAGGTTGACCGGACGCCACTCCCGCTCCATCGCGGGGCGGTCCTCCCGGGTGTGCCCGCCCCGGCTCTCGGTCCGCTCCAGGGCGGCGCGGGCCACGCACTCGCTGACCAGCAGCATGTTGCGCAGGTCCAGGGCCAGGTGCCAGCCGGGGTTGAACTGCCGGTGCCCCTCGACCCCGGCGCGGGCGGCCCGCACGCGCAGCGCGGCGAGCCGCTCCAGGGCCTCGGCCATCTCCGCCTCCCGGCGGATGATGCCGACCAGGTCGTTCATGGTCGTCTGCAGCTCCTGGTGGAGCGTGTACGGGTTCTCCGCGCCCTCCGCCGCGTGGAAGGGGGCCAGTGCCTCGGCGGCGGCCGCGTCGATCTGCTCCCGGGAGACCGCCGGCCGCTCCCCGCCGCCCGACGCGTACCCGGCCGCGTGCAGTCCCGCCCGGCGGCCGAAGACCAGCAGGTCGGACAGGGAGTTGCCGCCGAGCCGGTTCGAGCCGTGCATGCCGCCCGCCACCTCGCCGGCCGCGAACAGCCCCGGTACGCCGACGGTGGCGGCGGTGTCCGAGTCGACGGCGATCCCGCCCATCACGTAGTGGCAGGTCGGGCCGACCTCCATCGGCTCGGCGGTGATGTCCACGTCCGCCAGCTCCTTGAACTGGTGGTACATCGACGGCAGCCGCCGCTTGATCCTCTCGGCCGGCATCCGGGTCGACACGTCGAGGAAGACCCCGCCGTGAGGGGAGCCGCGGCCCGCCTTCACCTCGGAATTGATGGCCCGCGCCACCTCGTCGCGGGGCAGCAGCTCGGGCGGACGCCGGTTGTGGTCCGGGTCCTCGTACCAGCGGTCGCCCTCCTCCTCGGACTCGGCGTACTTCTCCTTGAACACGTCGGGGACGTAGTCGAACATGAACCGCTTGCCCTCGCTGTTGCGCAGCACCCCGCCGTCGCCGCGCACGGACTCGGTGACGAGGATCCCCTTCACCGAGGGCGGCCAGACCATGCCCGTCGGGTGGAACTGCACGAACTCCATGTTCAGCAGCGGGGCCCCGGCGAGCAGGGCCAGCGCGTGGCCGTCGCCCGTGTACTCCCAGGAGTTGGAGGTGGTCTTGAACGACTTCCCGATCCCGCCGGTGGCCAGGACCACCGCCGGGGCCTCCAGCACGAAGAACCGGCCGCTCTCGCGCTCGTAGCAGAAGGTCCCCGAGACCCGGGCGCCGTCCTTCAGCACCCGGGTGACCGTGCACTCCTGGAAGACCTTGAGCCGGGCCTCGTGGTCCCCGTACTCCTTGAAGTCCTGCTGCTGCAGCTGGACGATCTTCTGCTGGAGGGTGCGGATCAGCTCCAGGCCCGTCCGGTCGCCGACGTGCGCGAGGCGCGGGTACTCGTGGCCGCCGAAGTTGCGCTGGGAGATCCTGCCGTCGGGCGTGCGGTCGAAGAGCGCGCCCCAGGTCTCCAGCTCCCAGACCCGGTCGGGGGCCTCCTTCGCGTGCAGTTCGGCCATCCGCCACTGGTTGAGGAACTTCCCGCCGCGCATCGTGTCGCGGAAGTGCACCTGCCAGTTGTCGTGGCCGTTGACGTTGCCCATGGAGGCGGCGATCCCGCCCTCCGCCATCACCGTGTGGGCCTTGCCGAACAGGGACTTGCAGATCACGGCCGTACGGGCGCCCCGCTCGCGCGCCTCGATCGCGGCCCGCAGCCCGGCGCCGCCCGCGCCCACCACGACCACGTCCCACTGCTGCCGTTCCACCTGTGCCATCTCAGAAGATCCTCGGGTCGGTGACGGTGCCGCTGGCCAGCAGGTACACGTAGAAGTCGCACAGGGCGACGCTGATCAGGGAGGCCCAGGCCAGCTGCATGTGCCGGGCGTTGAGCCGGCTCACCCAGCCCCACAGCCGGTAGCGCACCGGGTGCTTGGAGAAGTGCTTCAGGCGGCCGCCCATGATGTGCCGGCAGGAGTGGCAGGAGAGCGTGTAGGCCCAGATCAGCACGATGTTGACGAGGAACAGCAGGGTTCCCAGGCCCATGTGGCCCCAGGCGTAGTGCCCGTCGCGGAAGGTCAGCGCGGTGTCGTACGTGAGGATCCCGGCGACCGGCACCGCGGCGTAGAAGAAGTACCGGTGCGCGTTCTGCAGGATCAGCGGGAACCGGGTCTCGCCCGTGTACGAGGCGTGCGGCTCGGCGACGGCGCAGGCGGGCGGCGAGGCCCAGAAACCCCGGTAGTACGCCTTGCGGTAGTAGTAGCAGGTCAGCCGGAAGCCGAGCGGGAAGACCAGGATCAGCAGGGCGGGGGACAGGCCCCACCAGCTGCCGAAGAGGTCCAGGTTGGGGCCGCCGCGCATCGGGACGCAGTTCTCCGCCAGACAGGGCGAGTAGAACGGCGACACGTACGGGGCCGCGTAGTAGTCGGCGTTCGAGAAGGCCCGCCAGGTCGAGTAGAGGATGAAGGCGAGCAGCCCCGCCGCGGTGCCGGCGGGCGAGAGCCACCACCGGTCGGTGCGCAGGTGCCGGGCCGCGATGGCGGCCCGGGAGGGGTCGTGGACCCCGCCGGGCCGCTGTCGGTGTGGTTCCGTGCCTGTGGCCAAAGGGGACTCCGGGTGGAGTGATGAGGGGTGGCCCAGGAGGCCCGGCCGGGGCGGCCGGGCCAGATGGGGAGTGCGCGGACGGCAGGGGTGTGTCAGGGGGCGCGGCGGTCGCGGGCGCCGAGGCCCTCGTCGTCGGTGTCCGTCCACAGCGTGCTGTCGTACGGGGTGTCCGGGACGGACACCATCCGGCCTGCTTCGGGGGTCTTGGGAGCGGCCGGCGACTGTCGTGCGACGTCCTGCTCCAGCCGCTCCACGGAGCGGACCAGCTCGTTCAGATTGCGTCGTACGGCCGTCAGATCGTCTTGCAGGGACATGACGTGACCTCACTTCCGCGGGTGCGGTGGCAACGCTTCCGGGCGCCTGCGAGTGTCGCGCCTCCCGTCCCCGGTTGTGAAGGGACGTGCAGCGATTCCGGGCGCGCAGGCGCGAACCGTGCGCCCCTCCCTGCCCCCATTTTCGTCCCTCCCCCGGGGGAACGCGCGCCCGCGCGCAAGCCGGATTGGTCCGCACGGGTGGGGTTCGCGGCGTGGCGAGGGGCCGCTCCTGAGGAGCCGGGCGGCCGTCTATTTCAGTGGGGATCCGGCACCAGTGTGATCAGCTCCATATACCGCCGAACGTGATCAAGACCCCATCTTTCACGGCCACCCGCGCCCCGCCCCGGAGGTACCACCCATGACCCAGAGAACGCGCAGGTCTTTGGCGCTCCTCACCTCGGGAGTCCTTGCGCTGCCGCTCCTCGCGGGGTGCGGGGCGGCCGAGGAGGAGGGCGGGTCGGCGGCCGCGGCACCGGACATCGCGGTCACGGCCCGCGACCGGGTCGTCGACGGCGGAGTCCTGCGCTGGGCGGTGGACTCCCTGCCGGACACCCTGAACACCTTCCAGGCCGACGCCGACGCCACCACCAGCCGGATCGCGGGGGCGGTCCTGCCGCAGCTGTTCGTGCTGGACGCCAAGGGCCGGCCGGTGGCCAATCCCGACTACCTGGAGAAGGCCGAGGTCGTCGAGCGCGAGCCGAAGCAGGTCGTCCTGTACAAGCTGAACCAGAAGGCGGTGTGGAGCGACGGCCGCGAGATCGGCGCCCCCGACTTCGTCGCCCAGTGGCGGGCCCTGAACGGCAAGGACTCGGCGTACTGGACGGCCCGCAACGCCGGCTACGACCGGATCGAGAAGATCGAGCGCGGGAAGAACGACCTGGAGGTCAAGGTCACCTTCGCCAA
The DNA here is from genome assembly GCF_041862025.1 of Streptomyces sp. AB3(2024). NCBI lineage: Bacteria > Bacillati > Actinomycetota > Actinomycetes > Kitasatosporales > Streptomycetaceae > Streptomyces > Streptomyces sp. AB3(2024). The sequence continues at coordinate 10,389 of NZ_JBGWAB010000084.1, read as the reverse complement.
GCCGTACGGCGACTGGCGCTCCCTGTTCGGGCCGCTCTACCCGAAGCAGGTCATGGGCACCCCGGAGGCCTTCAACGAGGGCGCGCGCGGCGCCCTCAAGGTCACCGCCGGCCCCTTCGGCCTCGGGGCCATCGACAAGAAGTCCGGCACCGCGGCCCTGACCCGCAACCCGCGCTGGTGGGGACGGGCCGCGAAGCTGGACACCCTCGTCCTGACGGCCGTGCCCCGGGCGGCCCGCCCGGCCGCGCTGGCCGCGGGGAAGATCGACCTGGCCGAGATCGACCGCGCGGGCGCCGACCGGATCGCCCTCGCCCACCGCGACGCCGGCCAGGTGAACGGGGCGCACGGCCCCGCCGCCGACCTCACCCCGGCGCAGGCCACCCTCTCCTGGGCGCTCGCCCACGGTTCCGACGAGACCAAGGCGAAGGAGGAGCAGGAGAGCCGCGAGAAGAACGCGCAGGCCGTCACGAAGTACGCCGACGAGCAGTCGGCGCTGCGCTCCTTCGCCGTCCGCAAGTCGCTGGAGCCCGCCTACACGCAGCTGGCCATGAACGGCGCCTCCGGCCCGCTGTCCGACGAGCGGGTCCGGCGTGCGGTGGCCCGCGCCCTGGACCGCAAGGAACTCGCCGAGATCGTCCTGAAGCCGCTCGGCCTGCCCGCGCAGCCGGTCGGCAGCCACCTGGCCCTGGCCGGGCAGCAGGCGTACGCCGACAACAGCGACGCCCTCGGCGGCCTGGACCCCCAGGCGGCGCAGGCCCTGCTCTCGGACGCGGGCTGGCGCAAGAACGGCAAGCTCACCGACCCGGCGGGGGCCAAGGCGGGCTCGGAGAGCGACAGCAACAAGGACGACTCCAAGACCCCCGCGGGACCGGGCACCGGCAACGACGGCCTCTACATCGTCGGCCAGGACGACGGCCGGGGCGGCGCTCCCCGCCGCGCCGCCGCCCACGGTGCCCACGGCGGGCACGCGGCCGCGGGTCTCCCCGAGGGCCCCGCGCAGGGCTTCGACGGGGAGATCGCCGACGCGGACCGGTTCGCGCCGGGCGCCCGCCGGGAGCAGCCCTCCCCGGTGCTCGCCCCCGGCTCCCTCGCCGCCCAGCAGGAGGAGGCGCTGCTGACCCAGGCCCGGACCCTCGACGACGCCAAGCGCGCGGCGGCCGACGCGGACGGGCCGGCCGGGAACGGCGCCGACGACAAGGAACCCGCACGGGCCACCCCGGCCCCCGCCCCGGCCAAGCAGGCCGCCCGCACCTCCGGCGCCGTCCTCGCCAAGGACGGCAAGCCCCTCACCCTGCGCTTCGTCCTCCCGGCAGGGCCCGGCTCGGAGGCCCTGCGGACGGTCGGCGACCGGATCTCCCGGATGCTCCAGACGATCGGTGTCGCCACCGAGATGAAGAAGGTCGCGGACGAGAGCTTCTTCAAGGACCACGTGGCCTCGGGCCAGTACGACCTGGCGCTCTACTCCTGGCCCGCGACGGCCTACCCCGCCACCGACGCCCGCCCCATCTTCGCCAAGCCGGAGCCGGCCGCGGACGGCTCGCTCGTCGTCGAGCAGAACTACACCCGGGTGGGCACGGACCACATCGACCAGCTGTTCGACCAGGCGGCCGGTGAGCTGGACGAGGAGCAGGCCCGGGAGCTGATGCGCAAGGCGGACGCCCGGATCTGGGCCGCGGCCGGTTCCATCCCGATCTACCAGCGCCCCGAGCTGGTCGCCGTGAAGCCCGGCCTGGCCAACGCCGGGGCGTTCGGGCTCGGGGCCCCGCGGTACCAGGACATCGGCTGGATGAAGCCGCCGACCGAGAAGGACGCGAAGAAGAAGTAGCCGCGCCGAACAAGTGGTGAAAAAGCGGGGCCTGGCAGGTTGACCCACGGGTCACTAGCTCAGATGTGACTCAATTCCCTTGCCCGCCGGATCCCCGGCGGGCAAGGTCGTTGATACCCATTGACCCGCAGGAACACAGGCTTCTCCCACGGCCGGGACTCCCCACCCCGAACCCGGCCGTGCTCAGTCGTCCGGCCCCTTGACAGACCCCCCGGCAGGCGGTTCCCGCCAACCGACGTAGGATGGGGTAAGGCCGTGGCAGGTTTTCCGCCCGGTCGAGGCGCGCGTGCCAGGCCGTACGCGACGCCATCCACGATCCCGGGAGAAGCGCCGAAGTGCCCACGCGCCACGACATCCGTAACGTCGCCATCGTCGCCCACGTCGACCATGGCAAGACGACCATCGTCGATGCCATGCTCAAGCAGGCCGGTGCCTTCGCCGCCCACCAGCACCTCGACGACCGCATGATGGACTCGAACGACCTGGAGCGTGAGAAGGGCATCACGATCCTCGCCAAGAACACGGCGGTGAAGTACCACCCCAAGGACGGCGGGGCGCCCATCACGATCAACATCATCGACACCCCCGGCCACGCCGACTTCGGCGGTGAGGTCGAGCGCGGTCTGTCGATGGTGGACGCCGTCGTCCTGCTGGTGGACGCCTCCGAGGGTCCCCTGCCCCAGACCCGCTTCGTCCTGCGCAAGGCCCTGCAGGCGAACATGCCGGTCATCCTCTGCATCAACAAGACGGACCGTCCGGACTCCCGGATCGACGAGGTCGTCAACGACACGTACGACCTCTTCCTGGACCTGGACGCCACCGAGGAGCAGATCGAGTTCCCGATCGTCTACGCCTGTGGCCGTGACGGCGTCGCCTCGCTGACCAAGCCGGAGGACGGCACCGTCCCCGCGGACAGCGACAGCCTGGAGCCGTTCTTCTCCACCATCCTGGAGCACGTCCCCGCCCCGGTGTACGACGACGAGGCGCCCCTCCAGGCCCACGTCACCAACCTGGACGCCGACAACTTCCTCGGCCGCATCGCGCTGCTCCGCGTCGAGCAGGGCGAGCTGCGCAAGGGCCAGACCGTCACCTGGATCAAGCGTGACGGCAGCCAGTCCAACGTCCGCATCACCGAGCTGATGATGACCGAGGCGCTCACCCGCAAGCCGGCCGAGGTGGCGGGCCCGGGTGACATCTGCGCGGTCGCCGGTATCCCCGACATCATGATCGGCGAGACCCTGGCCGACCCGGAGAACCCGATCGCGCTCCCGCTGATCTCGGTCGACGAGCCGGCGATCTCCATGACCATCGGTACGAACACCTCCCCGATGGTCGGCCGCGGCGGCAGCGGCAAGGGCGCGGACGCGAAGTCCGCGGTCAAGGACCGCAAGGTCACCGCCCGCCAGGTCAAGGACCGTCTGGACCGCGAGCTGGTCGGTAACGTCTCGCTGCGCGTCCTGGACACCGAGCGTCCGGATGCCTGGGAGGTCCAGGGCCGTGGTGAGCTCGCGCTCGCCATCCTGGTCGAGCAGATGCGCCGCGAGGGCTTCGAGCTGACCATCGGCAAGCCGCAGGTCGTCACGCAGGAGATCGACGGCAAGGTGCACGAGCCGGTCGAGCGCATGACGGTCGACGTCCCCGAGGAGCACATGGGTGCGGTCACGCAGCTCATGGGCGTCCGCAAGGGCCGCATGGACAACATGTCGAACCACGGTTCCGGCTGGGTCCGCATGGAGTTCGTCGTCCCGTCGCGCGGTCTCATCGGCTTCCGTACGGAGTTCCTGACGAACACCCGCGGTACGGGCATCGCCCACTCGATCCACGAGGGCCACGAGCCGTGGTTCGGCCAGCTGGTCACCCGTAACAACGGCTCCCTGGTCGCCGACCGCTCCGGTTCGGTCACGCCGTTCGCGATGATCAACCTGCAGGAGCGCGGCGTCCTGTTCACCGAGCCCGGCACCGAGGTGTACGAGGGCATGATCGTCGGCGAGAACTCGCGCGCCGACGACATGGACGTGAACATCACCAAGGAGAAGAAGCTCACCAACATGCGTGCGGCTTCCGCGGACAACACCGAGAACGTGGTGCCGCCGCGCAAGCTCTCCCTGGAGCAGTCCCTGGAGTTCTGCCGCGACGACGAGTGCGTCGAGGTGACCCCGGAGGCCGTGCGCATCCGCAAGGTCGTCCTGGACCAGAAGGAGCGCTCGCGCACCGCTTCGCGCGCGAAGTCCGGCAAGTAGTACACGAGTTCGGCGCGAGCCGTACGCCAGTCGGACACTGACTCGTAGACGTACGGCCTGAAACAGCCCCTCCCCGCACCGGACCGGTGCGGGGAGGGGCTGTTCGCTTTTGTCAAGCGGATTGTTGCGTTCTGGTGTCCGCATTCCGAGCGTGACACTCCGGAAGGTGAGCTAACCGTCCGTTTCGCACGTGTCTGTCTCCTATCCGTTTGTCCGGATTTCGGGTTTTCGCCATGCGGTGATGTTGTGAAAACGAGACCACTTAAGTGTGGTTTACGGTCTGGGCGTCCCTGAGGATGGCTCCATTGAGCTCGGGTCAATGGGTCACACGCTGTGGGGAGCGTCGACTCACGAGCACACACGATGGGACCGGATTTCGCTGTCAGGGGTGTCAGCGGAACCCGGGTCCTTCACGAATCGACAGTGACTCCTGAGGAGGCAAATACCCATGCGCGGAGCAACGAGCGCCAAGTGGGTCGCGGGTGCCGTCATCGTGGCGATGGCTGCCACGGCTTGCAGCACCAGCAAGGACGAGGCCGGCGGCAAGGGCGGCAACATCACGGTGGTGCTCGGCGAGCCGCAGCACGGCCTGGTCGGTCAGAACACCGCCGAGTCCGAGGGCGCCGAGGTTCTCCACGCGCTCTTCACCGGTCTGGTCGACTACGACAACAAGACCAACGAGCCGAAGCTGGCCGCCGCCGAGTCGATCAACACGACCGACTCGAAGACCTGGACCATCAAGGTCAAGGACGGCCTCACCTTCCACAACGGTGAGAAGGTCGACGCCCAGTCCTTCGTCCGCGCCTGGAACTGGGGCGCCAACCAGGACAACGCCGCCGAGGGCATGCCGTTCTTCTCGAAGATCGAGGGCTCCGAGGAGCTCGCGCCGGGCAAGGACAAGAAGCCCACCTCCAAGGAGCTCAAGGGCCTCAAGGTCGTTGACGAGCGCACCTTCACCGTCACGCTGAAGGAGCCGTTCTCCCAGTTCAAGACGATGCTGGGCTACAACGCCTTCTACCCGCTGCCGAAGGCCTTCGAGACCGACGGCGCCAAGAAGTTCGGCGAGAGCCCGATCGGTAACGGCCCCTTCCAGATGGACGGCGCCTGGGACCACAACAAGCAGATCAAGGTCAAGCGGTTCGACAAGTACCCGGCCGAGGGTCGCGCCAAGCTCGCGGGCGTCACCTTCAAGATCTACGACAACCTGGACACGGCGTACAACGACCTGCGCTCGGACAACATCCAGATCGTCGACAAGCTCCCGATCTCGGCGATGGCCACCGTCTCCCAGGAGTTCGGCGACCGCTACATCTACAAGCCCGAGTCGGCCGTCGGCTACATCGGTCTCCCGCTGGAGCAGAACCCCGAGTCGTTCGGCAAGGTGGAGATCCGTCAGGCCATCTCCATGGCCATCGACCGGGACGCCATCACGAAGACCATCTTCAACGGCACCCGCAAGCCGGCCGACGACTTCATCAGCCCCATCATCCCGGGCTACCGCAAGGGCGCGCTGGGCGAGGTCGGCACCTACAACCCGACCAAGGCCAAGGAGCTCTTCGACCGGGCCGGCGGCATCCCCGGCAACAAGATGGAGCTCGGCTACAACGCCGACGGCGGCCACAAGGAGTGGATCGAGGCCGTCGCCAACCAGCTGAAGGCGAACCTCGGCATCGAGGTCACCGCCAAGCCGTTCGCCAAGTTCGGCGAGCTGCTGGACGACCTGGGCGCCTCGAAGTACAAGGGCGCGTTCCGCATGGCGTGGTCCATGGACTACCCGGCGGCGGAGAACTACCTCCGCCCGGTGTTCTCGAAGGTCGCCATCGAGAACGGCTCCAACTACGGCCACTACAAGAACGAAGAGTTCGAGAAGACCATGGCGGAGGCCGACAAGGCCACCGACCCCGCCGAGGGTCTGAAGCTGTACCAGAAGGCCGATGACATCATCATCAAGGACCTTCCGTACATCCCGATCTTCACCTACATGTCTTCTTCGGCCTACTCCAAGTCCGTGAAGAACGTCGAGGTCGACGCCCAGGGCCGCATGGACCTGGCGAACGTCGAGCTCAACTAACACCCCTCTTCACGTAGGGGAACCCGGGGGCGGGCAGACGGAATCAGGTTTCCGTCTGCCTGCCCTTTCCCCCTGTTCTTTGCTGGAGGTCTGATGGGCCGCTACCTCATCCGCCGACTCATACAGGCGATCCCTGTTCTGATCGGTGCCACGTTCCTGATCTACTGGCTGTCCTTCAAGCTCCCCGGTGACCCGATTCAGGCACTGGCCGGAGAGAAGAAGGCAGACCCGCTCGTCGCGGCGATGCTTCGCGAGAAGTACCACCTCAACGACTCGTTCCTGTCGCAGTACTGGAACTACATTTCCAACCTGTTCCAGGGCAACTTCGGCGAGACCCTGACCGGACGATCCGTCTGGGACAAGATCACCGAAGCCTTCCCCTACACGATGAACCTGGCGATCGTCGCCTTCCTGATCGAGGCCGTCGTCGGCGTCCTGGCCGGCATCATGGCCGCCCTGCGCCGCGGCAAGTTCCTCGACCAGCTCGTGCTGCTGTCCACGCTCCTGGTCATCTCGATCCCGGTCTTCGTGAGCGGCTTCATCCTTCAGCTGACGCTCGGCGTCCAGCTGAAGAACAGCTGGGGCATCGACTTCTTCCCCGTCTCCTTCAACGAGAACGACGGCATCCGCGCCTACCTGCTCCCGGCCCTGGTGCTCGCCTCGACCTCGCTGGCGTACGTGGCACGACTGACGCGTACGAGCCTGATGGAGACGATGCGCGCCGACTACGTCCGCACCGCCACCGCGAAGGGCCTGCCCCGCAGCCGTGTCGTGGGCCGTCACGCGCTGCGCAACGCGCTCATCCCGATCGTCACCTTCCTCGGCGCCGACCTCGGCTCGCTCATGGGTGGCGCGGTCATCACGGAGAAGATCTTCAACATCCACGGGATCGGCGGCCTGCTGGCCGAGTCGGTCTACCGCAAGGAAGGCACCGTGATCGTGGGCGTCGTCTCGCTCCTGATCATCGTGTACCTGGTCGCCAACCTGATCGTGGACATGCTGTACGCCGTGCTCGACCCGAGGATCCGCTATGCGTGAGACAACTACGGTGGGGGACGAGTTGACCGACACCAAGACCGCCGGCGCGCCCTCCACGAGCGGCACGGTCGGCAACACCCCCGGCAAGAAGCAGAAGAAGGAGCGCGAGGCCAGCCTCTGGTCCGACGCCGTCTCCGACCTCCGCCGCAACCCCATCTTCCTGATCGGATCCGCGCTGGTCCTGCTGCTGATCGTGCTCTCCGCGGTCCCGCAGTGGTTCACGCCGGGCAGCCCGTTCACCGCCGGTGCCTGCCAGCTCCAGGACTCCCTGAAGAAGCCGAGCGCCGACCACTGGTTCGGCTTCGACGTCCAGGGCTGCGACGTCTACACGCGTACCGTGTGGGCGGCCCGCAACTCGATCATCGTCGGTGTCGTCACCACCACCCTGGTGATCGTCGTCGGCGGTGCGCTGGGTCTGCTGGCCGGCTGGGTCGGCGGCCTCGTCGACAGCCTGCTGTCCCGCTTCACCGAGATCTTCTTCGCCATCCCGCTGCTCCTCGGCGGCATGCTGATCATGTCGGGCCTCGGCAAGGGCAACGCCTGGACCGTGTCCATCGTGCTCGCCACGCTGGGCTGGCCGCAGATCTTCCGCATCATGCGGTCCTCGGTGCTGCAGAACAAGAACAACGACTACGTGGTCGCGGCCCGCGCCCTCGGCGCCGGCACGTGGCGCATCACCATGCGCCACATCCTGCCGAACGCCGTCGCCCCCGTCATCGTGGTCGGTGCGATCAGCCTCGGTGTGTACATCGGTGCGGAGGCGGCGCTGTCCTACCTCGGCATCGGCGTCCAGCCGCCCGGCATCTCCTGGGGCCTGATGGTCAGTGACGCCTCCGTGCGCTGGCTGCAGGCACCGCACGTGCTCCTCTTCCCGGCCGCCGCGCTGAGCATCACCGTGCTCGCGTTCATCATGGTCGGCGACGCGGTGCGCGACGCCCTCGACCCGAAGCTGCGCTGAGGAAGGGCGTACGTTGACTATCGACAAGACCTCACACGTCCCCGCGCCCCGTTCGGCGCCGGAGGGGACCCCCCTGCTCGAAGTGCGCGACCTGCACGTCGAGTTCCACACCCGCGACGGCGTCGCCAAGGCCGTCAACGGTGTCTCGTACTCGGTGAACGCCGGCGAGACCCTCGCCGTCCTCGGCGAGTCCGGCTCGGGCAAGTCCGTGACGGCGCAGGCCATCATGGGCATCCTCGACATGCCCCCCGGCAAGATCCCGCACGGCGAGATCCTGTTCCAGGGCCAGGACCTGCTCAAGCTCCCGGCCGAGGACTTCCGCAAGATCCGCGGCCAGAAGATCGCCATGATCTTCCAGGACGCGCTGTCCTCGCTGAACCCCGTGCACACGGTCGGCGCCCAGCTCGGCGAGATGTTCCGCGTGCACCGCGGGATGTCGAAGAAGGACGCCACGGCCAAGGCCGTCGAGCTCATGGACCGGGTCAAGATCCCCGCCGCCAAGGCGCGCGTGGGCGACTACCCGCACCAGTTCTCCGGCGGTATGCGCCAGCGCATCATGATCGCCATGGCGATGGCCCTGGAGCCCGACCTGATCATCGCCGACGAGCCGACCACGGCCCTCGACGTGACGGTCCAGGCCCAGGTCATGGACCTGCTCGCGGAGCTCCAGCGCGAGATGAACATGGGTCTGATCCTGATCACCCACGACCTCGGCGTCGTCGCCGACGTGGCGGACAAGATCGCCGTCATGTACGGCGGCCGGATCGTCGAGAACGCCCCGGTCCACGAGATCTACAAGCGTCCGGCGCATCCGTACACCCGCGGTCTGCTCGACTCGATCCCGCGCCTGGACCAGAAGGGCCAGGAGCTCTACGCGATCAAGGGCCTGCCGCCCAACCTGCTCAACATCCCCTCGGGCTGCGCCTTCAACCCGCGCTGCCCCAAGGCGCAGGACGTCTGCCGCACCGACGTGCCCGTCCTGCACCAGGTGACCGAGCGCGACGGCAGCGAGCTGCCCGGCCGCGGCAGCGCGTGCCACTTCTGGAAGGAGCAGATCCATGGCTGAGCTCACCAAGAACGCCCCCGAGCGCGAGCCGATCCTCCAGGTCCGCAACCTGGTCAAGCACTTCCCGCTGACCCAGGGCATCCTGTTCAAGAAGCAGGTCGGCGCGGTCAAGGCCGTCGACGGGATCTCCTTCGACCTGTACCAGGGCGAGACCCTCGGCATCGTCGGCGAGTCCGGCTGTGGCAAGTCCACCGTCGCCAAGCTGCTGATGAACCTGGAGCGGGCCACCGCCGGCGAGGTCTTCTACAAGGGCCAGGACATCACCAAGCTGTCCGGCCGTGCCCTGAAGGCCGTCCGCCGCAACATCCAGATGGTCTTCCAGGACCCGTACACCTCGCTGAACCCGCGCATGACGGTCGGCGACATCATCGGGGAGCCCTTCGAGATCCACCCCGAGGTGGCTCCCAAGGGCGACCGGCGCCGCAAGGTCCAGGAACTCCTGGACGTCGTGGGCCTCAACCCCGAGTACATCAACCGCTACCCGCACCAGTTCTCCGGCGGCCAGCGCCAGCGCATCGGCATCGCCCGCGGCCTCGCGCTCAACCCGGAGATCATCATCTGCGACGAGCCGGTCTCCGCGCTCGACGTGTCGGTGCAGGCGCAGGTCATCAACCTGATGGGGAAGCTGCAGGACGAGTTCAACCTCTCCTACGTCTTCATCGCGCACGACCTCTCGATCGTCCGGCACATCTCGGACCGCGTGGGCGTCATGTACCTGGGCAAGATGGCCGAGATCGGCTCCGACGCCGAGATCTACGAGCACCCCACCCACCCGTACACGCAGGCCCTGCTGTCCGCGGTGCCGGTGCCGGACCCCGAGGTCCGCGAGGCCCGCGAGCGCATCATCCTCACCGGTGACGTCCCCTCCCCGGCCAACCCGCCCTCGGGCTGCCGCTTCCGCACCCGCTGCTGGAAGGCCGAGGAGAAGTGCGCCACGGAGGAGCCGCTGCTGGCGATCCCGACGCGCTTCCAGGGCGTGAACACCCCGGCCGCCCACGAGTCGGCGTGCCACTTCGCGGAGGAGAAGGCCGTCCTGGCCGTCTGACCCCCTCCGCATGCTCGTCCCGGGGGGGGGGGGGGGGGGGGGGGGGGGGGGGGGGGGGGGGGGGGGGGGGGGGGGGGGGGGGGGGGGGGGGGGGGGGGGGGGGGGGGGGGGGGGGGGGGGGTGGGGGTGTGGGGGGCGTCGGGGTG
>NZ_JBGWAB010000083.1:0-34899 GCF_041862025.1 Streptomyces sp. AB3(2024) | reverse complement strand
CCCCGCCGCCCGGGGCGGGGGGGGGGGGGGGGGGGGGGGCGGCGCCCCCCCCCCCGGCCGGTGATCTGTGGCGGCTTACGGAGCCATCTCGTACGCCCCCGACAGGGCCTCGACGCGCTCCCACACGCGGGCCGAGCGGGCGTCGTCCACGACCGGGCGCCGGACCGCGCCGAGCGCCCAGCCCTGCTGCTGCTCGGTGGCGGAGTCCTTGCCGTGCAGTTCCACCGCGTGCGCGGAGAAGTCGCGCACCAGCACCGCGAACAGCTCGTCCAGCACGTCCTCGTCGAGACCGGTCAGGCGGGCCTGCTCCAGGATGAGCTGGCCGTGGACCACGAGCGCGAACAGCTGGCCGACGGCGAGCAGGAGGTCGAGGTCGCGGCTCTGCTCCTCGTCCGGGGCGGCGGTGGCGACGAACTCGCACAGGGCGTCGGCCTGCTCGCGGAAGCGGGCGACGTTCGGCACGGCGGCGTACGCGTCGTAGGCGGTGCGCCAGTCGTGGAAGCGTACGGAGCCCAGGCCGCGGGCGGGGCCCTGCCGGAAGAGGAAGGCGTCGTCGGCCGCGTCGTGGCGGGTCGGTACGGGGGCGTACTCGACCGGCTCCAGGAGGTGGTTGCGCATGAACTTGAGGATCAGCGCGAGGTTGACGTGGACGGTGCCTTCGAGCTTGGGCAGGCCCCGGATCTCGACCGCGGCGTTGGCGAAGTAGGTGTCCTTCTCGAAGCCCTTGGCCGCGATGACGTCCCACATCAGGTCGATGACCTTCTCGCCCTCGGTGGTCACCTTCATCTTCGTCATCGGGTTGAAGAGCAGGTAACGACGGTCCTCGGGGCCGGCCGAGCGGAAGTAGTCGACGGCGCGGTCGCTGAAGAGCTTCATGCCGACGAGGCGGACGTAGGCGTCGGCCAGCTCCCGGCGCACGTGCGGGAACGCGGTGACCGGGCGACCGTAGAGGACGCGGTTGTGCGCGTGCGTGACGGCCTCGTACATGGCGTGCTCGCAGATGCCGATGGACGCGGTGCAGAGGTTGAACTTGCCGACGTTGACGGTGTTCAGGGCGGCGTCGAAGGCGGCGCGGCCGGTGTGCAGGACGTCTTCGGCACCGACCGGGTAGTCCTCCAGGCGGAACTCGCTGACGTACTTGGAGGAGTCCACGACGTTCTTCACCAGGTGGTACGCCGGGTGGCGGCTGTCGGCGGCGAAGAAGACGTACCCGTCCGGGCCTTCGACGTCGGTGCGGCGGCCGAAGACGGAGACGAGCCCGGCGGCGTTCCCGTTGCCGATGTAGTACTTGGAGCCGGTGGCGCGGAAACCGCCGTCGCCGTCGGGCTCCAGCAGCATGTCCGTGGAGTAGATGTCGGCGCCGTGGGTCTTCTCGGACAGGCCGAAGGCGAACACCTCCCCCTGGGAGAGGAGTTCCGCCGCGCGGGTGCGGGCGGCGGCGTTGTCGCTCTGCCAGACCGGGCCGAGGCCGAGGATGGTGACCTGCCAGGCGTACCAGTAGTCGAGACCGTAGAAGCCGAAGATCTCGTTGAGGGCGGCGATCCGGGCGGTGTCCCAGCGCTGGTCCTCCTGCCCCGCCGCGGAGGCCGGGGTGAGGAAGGTGGCGAACAGGTTCTCCTTGGCGGCGAACGCGAGGAAGTCCCCGAGCCAGGCGCGGGTGCGGTAGTCCTCGATCAGCCGGTGCTTGCCGCGGGCCTCGAACCAGTCGACGGTGGCACGGAGCAACCGGCGCGTCTCGGGGTCGAAGTGCGCCGGGTCGTACGTGTGCGGGTTGAACAGCAGGGCGTCGGCCATGGAGGTTCGCCTTCCTGAGGGTGCGGGACGAGGGGTGCGGAACGAGCGGTGCGCGACGTTCGGTGGGCGACGTTCGGTGCGGAACGAGCCGTGTGGAACGGGCGGTGCGCAGAGGTGGATCGGGGCGTGCGGTGCGGGGCGGTTCAGGCGGGCGGGAGCGCGCCGCCCAGCCGGTGCAGGGTGGCGAGGACGTCGTCGAGCCAGGCGATGGTCATCCGTTCGTACGCGATGCCTCCGCGCAGCACGACGTGCTGGAGCTCCCGGCCCTGGTCGAGCGGTGCCGGCGCGTCGGGCCCGGTGAAGTCGCGCCGCTCTCCCGCGAGGTAGTGCACGAGCCGGCCGCTGTGCACGGCGTGGTGCCGCTCAACCTCGCGGATCAGCGCGGCCGGGTCGTCGAAGGCCGCGCCACGGATCTTCACGGCGAGGTCGTGGCGCATGCTTTCGGGTTCGATCGGTTCGTGGAGCCAACGGGAGAGGGCGGCGCTGCCGGGCGCGGCGACGGAGTACTCCTTCTTGTCCGGCCGGCCTTGTTGTGCCACCTCGCGGACGGCGAGCAAGCCGTCGCCCTCCATCCGCTTGAGCACGCGGTAGATCTGCTGGTGGGTGGCCGTCCAGAAGTAGCCGATGGAGCGTTCGAACCGCCGGGCCAGCTCATAGCCGGAACCCGGCTTCTCCAGCAGGGAGACGAGTATCGCGTGTTCGAGCGCCATGCCCCGATCTTTCTATGCAACTCGTTGCATAGACAAGCGCAGGCGCCCCGGTGAGACGCGGCTCACCCGCGACCGGCCGTAACCCGGCCCGGGGTGAATCGTTTCTCTCTACGTCGCAGATACACACCCGCGTCCCCCGCGTCCCCCGCGTCCCCCGCGTCCCCCGCGGCATCAGCGGCATCAGCGGCATCAGCGGCACGAGGGTCCGGGGACCTCCATCACTCCCCGGGCCCTCACTCTCCGGCCGACGTGGCCGGGTGCCCGGTGGGCCCGCCCGGTCACCGCCCGCCCGGCCGCCGCCCCGGCGGCCTCCGCCGCGCCTGCCCCCGCCGACACCGTCCCCGCCCCTACAGTGGGCGCGGACGGTCGGCGGACCGCACCGGGCGGGCTCAGGAGGAGGGGTGCGGACATCGTGATGGCCCACGGGAACGGCGCGGGCGGGCGGGAGCTCTTCGACGTCCCGCGGGAGGTGTCGTACTTCAACACGGCCAGCATCGCCCCCACACTGACGGCGTCCCTGGAAGCGGGCCGGGCCGCTCTGGCGTGGCGCGCCAGGCCCTGGGAGATCCGGACGGACGACTGGTTCGACGGCGCCGAGCGCCGCCGGACCCTGTTCGCCTCCCTCATCGGCGCCGCCCCCGGGGACATCGCCCTCATCCCGGCGACCAGCTACGGGTGCGCCACCGCGGCTGCCAACGTGGCCGTGGGGCCCGGCCGGCACGTGGTCGTACTGGACGGCGAGTACCCGTCGGGCGTCTACACCTGGCGCCGCTGCGCGGCCGAGCGCGGGGCGGAGCTGCGCACCGTGTCCCGCGGGCCGGGGCAGGGATGGACCGAGGCCGTACTGGAAGCGATCGGTGAGCGGACCGCCGTGGTGTCGGTACCGCAGGTCCACTGGACGGACGGGGCCGCCCTCGACCTGGTCGCCGTCTCCCGCGCGGCCCGCGCGGCCGGGGCGGCACTGGTGGTCGACGCCAGCCAGTCCGCCGGCGCCATGCCCCTCGACGTGCGCGAGGTCCGCCCCGACTTCCTCTTCGCGGTGGGTTACAAGTGGCTGCTCGGGCCGTTCGGGCTGGGCTACCTCTACGTGGACGCCGCCCACCACGGCGGCCGGCCGCTGGAGGAGAACTGGATCGCGCGCCGGGACGCGCGCGACTTCAGCCGGCTCGTCGACTACCGCGACGACTACCAGGACGGTGCCCGCCGCTTCGACGTGGGACAGCGCACCGAGTTCGAGCTCACGCCCATGGCGGTGGCCGCGCTGGAGCAGATGAACGAGTGGACCCCGTCCGGGATCGCCCGCGTCCTCGCCCGGCACACCGCCCGCATCGGCGAGGCCGCCCTGGCCGCGGGCTGGACGGTACCCGAGCCGCGCGGCCCCCACATGCTCGGCGTCCACCTGCCCGCGGGCATACGGCCACGCCTCTTGGAGTACCTGGAGGCGCGGGGCATCCACACCGCCGCACGCGGCGACGCCCTGCGGATCAGTCCGCACATGCACACCGCCGACGAGGACGTCGACCGGCTCACCGACGCGTTCCGCCGCCACCACTGATCCCGGAAAACGAAGAACCCCGACCTCCCTGAGGAGGCCGGGGCCTTGATCGAGCGCTGGGCAGGCCTTGCACCTGCATCCCCCCACGGGAAGTGGGGTGTCTTTCCTTGGACCACCAACGCGAGTCCCACCCCCGCGTTCCGCGGCGGCGAGCTCTAGATCAACTGTACCGCACCGATCCGGCCCCGGCGGACGCCCCCGTCAGTCGACGTCGAGGTGGTACGCACCGGCCCGGGCGTCGGCGAAAAGGGTGAACTGCACCTGCTCACCGCTCGGGTCGTCACCGGTGTCCACCTCGACCGGTTCGGCGTCAACCAGGACGTACTCTCCGTACCCTTCGAAGTCTCCCGGTCCGTCGGCCACACCGATGTGGATGGGCGTCTCGTCGGGCAGGTCTGCGAGTGCCGCGCGCAGCCGCGCCGCGGTCCACACCTGTGGGGCGTGGTCGAACATGTCAGCCATGCCCCGAGGTTAGGCCCGTTGCCCGTACGCGCCTCCGCGCCGCGCCGCGCACACGCGGTGGTGGCGGCATACGGGTGGCACGACCGCCGGAAGACGGCGCGACATCGGTTTCCTCCCGAAGGCAAGAGTGCGGCGGATCTTCACGGAAGGGCAGTTGCGCCCGCGTGTTGGCGGGTAGCATCCGGCAGCAACACCGTGAGGTATGAGGAGAGTGAGCCGCAAATGGCGAACGAGTCGGACACCACACCCATCCACAACGTGTACGCGCAGCGCTTCGCCGCCGACCTGGAGACCAACCGCAAGGAGCAGGAGTACGTCTCCGTCCAGATCGCGGAACTCGAAGTGCGCCTGGCGCAGTTGAAGGCGGACGAGAACTGGCTCCTCGGCATCCAGGGCACCCTGCCCTCGGAAGCGGAGAAGGAGCGGGCGGCCCCCGCGGTCGAGGCGGCCGACGCCCAGGACGCACCGGCGGCGTCCGTCGCGCCCGTCACGCCGGCGGCGTCCACGACGGGCCCGGCCTCCGGCGGTGTGCCGAAGCCCCGGCAGGCGAGGAAGGCCACGGGGACGACCGTGCGCGCCAGGACGGCCACGCCGGCCAAGAAGGCCTCCGCCGCCGCGCCGGCCGAGGCGAAGGCCGAGGCCAAGACCGACACGAAGACCGACACGAAGACCGCGACGAAGGCCAGGGCCACCACTCGCAAATCCGCCGCCCCGAAGCCCGCGGCGGCCCCGAAGGCCTCCGAGCCGAAGGCCCGCAGGGCCGCGGAACCGCCGCTGCGCGAGCTGGTCCTGACCCTCCTGGTCGGAGCCGCGGAGCCCCGCATGGTCAGCGAGGTCGCCTCCGCGCTGGCCGAGGCCCACCCCGGCCGGCCCACCTCCACGCAGGTGGTGCGCAATGCCCTCGAAGCGCTCGCCAAGAAGGGCTCCATCGAGAAGGAGCACAAGCAGGGCTCGGTGATGTACACCGCACCCCGGCCCGCCGCTCCCGAACCGGCGGCCCCCGCCACGGCCCCCGCCACGGCACCGGAGCCGGAGACCGTGGCCACCGAGGTCTGACCTCCCTCCGGGCACCGCACCCGGCCGGGGGCTCACGCACGCACCGTGGACCCCGGCCGACCGGTGGCCGGCGCGACGCCGGGCGGCCGCACCCTCCCCGGGACGACAAAGAGCCCCGCCCTCCATGAGGAGGCCGGGGCCTTGATCGAGCGCTGGGCAGGCCTTGCACCTGCATCCCCCCACGGGAAGTGGGGTGTCTTTCCTTGGACCACCAACGCGAGTCCCACTGCCGCTTCCGCGGCCGCAAGAACAAGATCAATGTAGCACGGCGTCACCCCGGGCCCAAAGAGGAGCGCCGGGCGCCGCCGTGCCTACAATGGCGGAATGATCTTCATTGTGGTGAAATTCGCCGTCAAGCCCGAATACGTCGACCAGTGGCCCGAGAAGGTCGCGGAGTTCACCCGCGCCACCCGGGCCGAGCCGGGCAACCTGTGGTTCGAGTGGTCGCGCAGCCTGGAGGAGCCGGACACCTACGTACTGGTCGAGGCCTTCCAGGACGACGCGGCGGAGGCGCACGTGACCTCCGATCACTTCCGTGCCGCCCTGGAGGCGATGCGTCCGCTGGTCGCCCGTACACCCGACATCGTCAGCACCACCATCGGGGGCGCCACCGGCTGGAGCCGGATGGGCGAGCTCCAGGTCGACTGACCGTCAGCTCCCGTCCCTCGCCCGCGCCCCGTCGGCCCCTGCGTCGGCGCGGGCCCGGGCCACGTAGGGCCGGGAGGCCAGGGTGACGGTGGCGGAGAGCAGGGCGACGACGGCGATCGTGGCGCCGGGTGCGAGGTACTGGGCGGCGCCACCGGCGATCGCGGCGCCGAGGCCCTGACAGGTCATCCGGCCGGCGGACTCGACGCCCTGGACCTGTCCGCGGACCGCCTCGGGGGTCAGTTCGAGGAGCGCCTCCTGCAGGGGCAGGGTGGCGGCGAACCCGACGCCGGCCACGAACACGGCCGCCGTGACGACCACGAGGGGCGGGGAGAGGGCGAACAGCAGGTACGGGACCGCGAGCAGCAGCCGCAGCCCGAAGGCGTGGCGCCGGCGCCGCTCGGCCGTGAGCAGGCGTCCGACGGCCAGGTCCCCGAGGAGCATGCCGGCCGAGCCCGCGGCCAGGAGGGTACCGGCGTCCTGGGGCGCGTAGGAGATGAACAGCGCCTCGCAGCCGACGATCAGTCCGTTGGGCACCCACAGGTTCAGCAACAGCGCCCGTCGGCCCGGGTGGGAGAAGAGTGCGATGTTCGTGGTCCAGGTCTGTCGCAGTCCGGGGCGGCGGGTCAGTCGGATGGAGCGTTCCCGGACGGTCGTCGCGACCACCACCAGTGAGAGTGCGGCCAGGGCGGCGGCGACGCCGACGAGCCCATGCGGGCTCATGTACCGGAGCAACAGCGCTCCGACGGCGTAGCCGAGGATCGCCGTGCCGCCCGAGGTGATGTTGATCAGGGAGCGTGCCAGTACGTAGGCGGGGGCCGGCACGACCTCGGCGAGCAGTCCCATGCGGGTACCGGTTCCCAGGGACTGGAAGAACCCGAGCAGCAGGAGCAGGGCGAACCTGACGGTCAGCGGGAGCCCCGGGACCGCCTGCGCGGCCACTCCGGCCAGCGTGAGGCACTGGAGTGCAACGAGGGTGCGGCGGGGTCGGCGGCCGTCCGCGACCGACATCAGGGTCAGCGCTCCGAGCACCGTGGCGAAGGTCGCGCCGTACATGGTGACGGCGGTGAGGAAGGGCGAACCGGTCTGCCGGTCGACCAGCGTGCCGAGGGCGAAGCCCGACAGGGTGGCGGCGGCGGCCGTCAGGGTGAATCCGGCGTAGAGACCGGCGAATTCACGGGACCGGAGCAGGGCCCGGTATCCGGTGGGGGCGGGTGCGGCGGGCACGGGGCGGCCGTCGGCGGGGGCGCGGGAAAGGGCGGGGTCGGAAGGCATGAAAAAAGCCTCCGAACCTGCGCACCGGGTGCGCCGCCGAAGGCCAACTCCTGGATCATAGCAGGCTCATGGGCCCGGACCGGCACCCCGGACCGGCACGCCGGATCGGCGCCCCGGCCGGGCCTCCCCCTCTGCGAGGTCGGCCCGGCCCGGGTGCCTGCCCGGTGGACCTAGGGTCCGAACGGGCCCGGCGGGGGGCCGCCGGCCGGGAGCGAGGCCTCCCTGAGTGCCGCGACCGCGTAGAGGGTGCCGTCGGTGCGGCCCGCGAGCAGGCCCCGTGGCGTGTGGACGCTCCACAGGTCCTCGGAGCCGGGTTCGGCCCTGCCGACGGGGAACGGGCGGGTGATGTCGGTGACGTCCCAGATGACGACGGCGCCGCCGGAGCGGGCCGCGCTGTAGACGCGGCCCATGCACTTGAAGACCCACGGATTCGAAGTGATCTCGCCGAGTCCCGGGGCGTGCACGCCCCGATCGGGCTTGGCGCCGGGAACCAGACCCAGCATTACGCCTCCATTACACAGTGTGTCTGCCTGGAATCCCATGGTAGTCACAATGCGCGGGCGCGAACCTCCCGTCAGCCTCCGCTCCCTCGCCAGATGTTGTCGAAGGCCGCCTCCTCGATGGCCCTGCGCTGCCGCACGGCGCCCAGTTCGACCACCGCGTCGTTGACGGCGGCCAGCACCGTGGCCACCGAGTCGTCGGCGACGTCCGGGACGTCCGGCGCGTCCGCGTGCCGGTGGCCCGGGACCCCCACGGCCTCCGCGAGCAGGAGGAGGACGGGGTCCTCCGACGCCCAGCGGTCCGCGGCCCGGCGGCGGGCGGGCGAATCGGCGGGCACCAGCGGGCCGGCCCGGAAGGACATGCCGCGACGCTGTTCCCGGACGAGCAGCCCGTCCGCCTCCAGCGCGGCCCGGTAGGCACCGGACAGGTCGCGGCCCCTGCGCCACAGCCAGTCGTCCACCGATTCGTAGGGCGCCTCCCGGACGAGCGCGGCGGCCGCCTCCGCCAGCAGGCGGTCGGCCGGGGCCGCTTCCCCGCCCGGCACGATGCGGTCGCCGTCGAGGGTGACGGCCCGGGCGGCGAGGAGGTCGACCAGTTCGGCGCCCGCGAGTGCGAGCGACAGGTCGCCCTGTCCGGCGGGCGGTCCGGACGCCCTGTCCATGGTGACGATCAGCAAGTCCCGTGGTGTGGTCATGAAGTGCTCCACGTCCTCTCCTGGACCGGGCGGGGCGGGCCGCGCCGTCGCCCCGTCGGGTGCGTCCGCGGGCCCTCGTCCGGGCCCGCGCGTGCCCGAGCTTACGGAGCGCGGGCGGCCACGGCGTGCGTCCGGGGCGGCGCCGCACCCCCGGACCGGGGTGCCGGGGGCATAGTGCATGATCAGGGGCCTGTTCACGTTCCCCGGGGGGATTCCATGAGACGTTCCGTACCCACGGCCCTGGCCGTTCTGCTGGCCCTCGGCACGACGGCGGGGTGCGGCGCGCATGCCGGCCGCGCAGCCGACGGCCCGGCCGCGTCCGCGGCGGCGTCGCCGGCGGGCAGCCCGTCCGCCGCTGCGGTCAAGGCCCCGCCGCTCACCGAGGAGGAGGCGCGGGGAGTCGTCGGGGAGCTGAGCGCGAAGGTCGGGGCCGACAGTTTCGACGCCGAGTACTGGAAGGGGATCACCGAGGGCCCGCTGCTGGAGCAGCAGCTCGCCGTCGTGGAGACCGCCCGGAAGTACGGGACCGACCGGCAGCCCGGACCGGCCAACACCCCGGCGACCGACCCGGCCGTGCACACGTGGACCACCGGCAAGGACGACGGCAGCGACCGCTGGATCCTCGGCGCCCACGAGCAGTCCGGCCACACCGTGGGTGACGCCGAGAACGAGACCGTGCTGCGCTGGTCCCTGTTCCACCAGCAGCGCACGGGCTCCCCCTGGCACGCTAGCTTCGTCGCGCGCGCCGAGGACGCGAAGGACCTGCCGCGGATCGCCGCCGGCGCCGCCCCCCGGGCCGCCACCGGCGGGGACACCTCGGGGCTCGCCGCCGCCCCGGCGGACGTCTGCGGGCGCTACGGCGACTACCTGCACACCGACGCCGGGGAGGGCGGTGTGAAGTGGAGCAAGGAGGTCGTCTCCCAGCGCGCGGCCTTCGCCGACGGCCTCAAGGCCGAGCGCAAGAGCCTCGGCGACCCGGCCAGGCTCGAAGCCGGGGCCGAGACCGTCCGTACCCCGCACGGTCCCGTCTGGCGGACCACCGACGGCGGCGCGCTCGTCGCCTGCACGACCGTCAGCAAGCTGTACACCGAGATGGGGCCCGGGCGCTCGACGAAGTTCGCCAGCAGCGGCTGGGCCGGAACGACGGGCATCCCCTGGGCCTCGTACACCCAGCGGATCATGGGGCTGACCGTGCTCAAGGTCCCCGCGGGCGCCGTCGGCGAGGTCTCCGTCGCGGCGCAGTCGCACCTGCCGTACTCCTTCGAGGGCACCAGGTACACCGGCTGACGGCGCGGCCGTCACCCCCGGGCGGCCCCAGGACTCCCGGGGGCGGCCGCGGGTCGTCGCGCGCAGTGGCGGGCGACGGTGTCGGCGAAGGCGCGGGCCAGGGGGGAGAGGGCGTCCCAGCGGCGGACGGCCCAGCCCGCGCCCAGGGGCGGGAGGGCGGGGAGCGGGACCAGGCGCAGGTCCGCGTGACCGGGGCCGAGCCAGCCGGGGAGGGCGGGCACCAGGGCGCAGCCCAGTCCCAGCTCGGCCAGCAGGATCGCGGTGTCCCAGTCGGCGACGCTGGTGTCGAAGACGGCGCGGATGCCCGATTCCCTGAGCCAGTGGTCGAGGTGGGAGCGGGAGGTCGAGTTCTCGGGCAGTCCGACGATGCGGATGCCCTCCAGGTCGGCGGGGGCGATGGACGGGTTCGCGGCCAGGGGGTGTTCGGCGCCGACGGCCAGGACCCAGGGCAGTTCGACGACGGGACGCTGTTCGATGCCGCGCACCGGTTCGCCCATCGTGATCCAGGCGAGGTCGACCCGGCCCGCGGCCACCGCCCCGCAGCAGCCCCGGCTGGAGTTCTCCGTCTCGAACTCCAGGCTGACCTGCGGGAAGCGGCGCCGGAAGTCGACGACGGCGGCGGACATGAAGTGACGGACCGTCGTGGCACCCGTGGTGATCCGGACGGATCCGCCGTCTCCGCGTACGAGGTCGTCGATGTCGCGCAGGGCGCGGTCGATGCTGCCGAGGCCTTCGTCGACCGCCATCCACAGGAGGTGTCCGGCCTGGGTGGGGACCACGCCGCGGGGGTGGCGCTCCAGGAGGCTGAGGCCGAGCTCGCGTTCGAGTCGTTTCACGTGCTGGCTGACGGCCGATTGGGTGCAGTCCATGTCGCGGGCCACGGCGCTGAGCGAACCCGCCTTGCATACCGCTGAGAAGAAACGAAGATCGTCAAGAGTCACGCCCCCAAGCTATCTCTTGGGTGACTGGAACCAAACCCTAGGATTGACTTGGATATTGGCCCTTGCCATGATCTTTCCCGGGCCCAGGGCGGCAACCCGGCAGGGGCCTGAGCATCGGTCCGGACCACCGCTCAGGACACTGCCGGGTGTCGACCCGACCTCACCCGACCCGGGAAGGAACGATCCAGATGCCACGATCGGCCGACCGCGTATCCGCCGCCTTACGCCTCCTGGAGGAACTCGGCGCCTCCACCGCCGACCATCCCGGCGGCACCCTCGGCGCACACCTGCGACGGGTACGGGAGCAGCTCGAACGCTGGGACGCCCGCCCCGCCCTCCAGCTTGCCGGACTGTGCCACGCCTTCTACGGAACCGACGGCTTCGCCACCGCGCCGCTGCCGCTGGGGCAGCGCTCCCGGCTGGCGGAGGTGATCGGCGCCGAAGCCGAATCGATCGTCTACTTCTACGCGAGCTGCGACCGCGACGCGTCCTACCCCAGCCTGGCCGACGCCGGCTCGCCCTTCCGCGACCGGTTCACCGGCGCCCGGTTCGTCCCCACCCTGCGCCGGCGCAGGGACTTCGTGGAACTGACCGCCGCCAACGAGGTGGACATCGCGCGCGTCGACGGCGACTTCCGGGCGAGGTGGGGAGCCGACCTCCTGTCCATGTTCACCCGGCTGCGACCGCTCATGAGCCCTCCGGCGTGGCAGGACTGCGCGACGGTACTCGCCCCTCCCCCGTAGTTACGCAAACTTCCCTCACTCATGTACTTTGAGGGAAGTTAAGGGTCCCACCGTGCAGGGGTGCGGGGGCAGGGAGCGGAGTGGCGACGGGGTGGACGGCGTGGCGCGGCAGCAGCTCTACTACTCGGTGGAACAGGTGGCGGACCTGCTGGGGCTGCACGTACGCACCGTCCGGGGGTACGTCCGGGAGGGCCGGCTGAAGGCGGCCCTCGTCGGCCGGCAGTACCGGGTCACCCACGAGGACCTGGAGGCCTTCACCGGCCTTCCCGCCCCCTCGCCCGCGCGCCCGGCGCGGCACACCGAGGTGTCGGGCATCGTACAGATCGACGCGATCTCCCCCGGTTCCGTCGACCGCCTGACCAATCTGCTGATGGCCGCCGTCGCGGGCCGGCACGGAGACGACCGGCTGCGCGTGGAGAGCGTCCACGACCGGGAACGCGCCACCCTCAAGATCATCGTCTTGGGCGGCCTGGACACCACGGCCGAACTCCTGCGGCTCATCGACTCGGTGATCGAGGACCTGGAATGATCCGGCGTCCGCCGGACCGCCCCACGACGAAAGGGACGCCTCCCATGGCTGACACGATCGAGGAACTCGCCGGCACCTCCGTCCTCTTCCGCTCGGGCGACGGGACTCCAGTCCGCGACGAGCGCGATGCGACCGACCTGATCGGCGAGGGGATGTACCGGGGCGCGGAGTGGGTCGTACTGCCGGCCGACTGCCTGCCGGAGGACTTCTTCCGGCTGCGCACCCGTCTCGCAGGCACCGTCGTCCAGAAGTTCGCCAACTACCGGATGGGGCTGGCGGTCATCGGTGACATCGCGCACCACATCGACGCCAGCGACTCCCTGCGGGACTTCGTCCGGGAAAGCAACCGCGGCACCCAGCTGTGGTTCCTGTCCGACACGGAGGCCTTCCGTACCCGGCTGGCCGGCCTGCGGGCCTGAGGGGCGAAAGCCCGCTGGGCGAGGGGGCCCGAGGGGGGCCGGGGGCGGGTGGCCCGCCCCGGGGAACGGAGGGCCCGGGGCGGTGGGGTGCACCCCACACCTCGACGAGCGGCCGAAGAACCGGTTCCGCAGAGCCCGCCGGAGCGGGGGTGCCCGTCAGCCGAGGGCTGCCGCCAGGAGCGCGGCCGCCTTGGCCACGAGCGGGTGGTCGGCCACGGCGTCCGGCCGGTCGTGGGTCGTCAGGACGGCCATCACCACGGGCGGGCGGTGCGGGGGCCAGGCGACGCCGGCGTCGTTGTTCGTGCCGTACGCGCCGCCGCCGGTCTTGTCGCCCAGGGTCCAGTCGGCGGGCAGGCCCTTGCGGAAGCGCTCGGTGCTCGTGGTGTTCGCCAGGAGCCAACCGGTGAGCCGCTCGCGGTCCCGCGCGGCGAGCGCGTCGCCGAGGACCAGCGCTTCGTAGGTCCGCCCGATGGCGCCCGCGGTGGTGGTGTCGGTCGGCCGGCCGGGCTCGGCGGAGTTCAGTTCGGGCTCCCAGCGGTCCAGCCGGGTGGTGCGGTCCCCCACCGAGCGGCAGAAACGGGTGACCGCCTCCGGGCCGCCCAGCTCCCGCAGCAGCAGGTTCGCCGCGGCGTTGTCGCTCTGGCAGATCGCCGCGGCGCACAGCCGCTCGACGGTCATGCCGGCCGCCAGGTTCTCGGGCAGGCCGGTGACGGGACCGAATCCGGAATCCTTCACTTCCTGTTCGGTGTAGAAGAGGCGCGTCGCCAGGAACTCCCCGTCACGGTCGAGGTCGCGCAGGACCGCGGCGACGGCGAGGGTCTTGAAGACCGAGCACATCGGAAAACGCTCCTCCGCCCGGTGGAGCACGGTCCGGCCGGTGGCCGTGTCCCGGGCGTACACCCCCAGGCGGGCGGAGTGTTCCCGTTCGAGGGCTCGCAGCTCCCGCAGGACGTCCCCCTTCCCCGGCGGCGCCGCGAACGCCGCGGACCCTCCCAGGGGGATCCCCGCCATCACCGCTCCCGCTGTGGCGGTCAGCACGGCACGACGGGTCGGACGGGCTCCTGTGGTCCCCACGATGCGCTCTCCCCTACGGCTCTTGCGGTCCCCGTACGCCTCTCAGAACGCACCGGGCGGCCCGCCGGTTCCCTTCCGCACCGCCGGTCCTGCGTGCATCGTCGCGTCGAGCCAGCCCCGGTAGGCGGGGACCGAGGTCCAGATTCCGGGACCGTCGCCGCACTTGGGGTCCACGGCGTGATCGCCGTCGCCGGAGGTGGCGCCGACCAGCCTCCAACGGCCGCCGGTCCGCTGGATCTGCGGTCCGCCGGAGTCTCCGTAGCAGGCCATCGCGCCGGGCTCCCGGCTGGTCGTGCACAGCTCGCCGGCGGCTTTCAGCCCGAGGCACACGCCCGGGGCGGCGCTCCGGGTGTCCAGCTCCTGCAGCCGCTCGGACAGCACCCAGTCCTCGGCTGTCTGTACGTCGGCCAGGGCTCCGAAACCGAGGATGCGGGTCTCGGCGCCCACCCGGGGCGCGCGTGCGGCGATCTCGATCGGCTGCTGCGGGACCGGACGGTCCAGCCGGAGCAGGGCGATGTCGTCGTGTGAGCGGCCTTCCCGCCCGTCGTAGCCGGGGTGGACGACCTTTTCGACGATGGTGCGGACCGTGCCGCCCGAGTGCCGGCGCTCGCTGCCGACCCTGACGGTGCCGGTCGGGTGGGAGGTCGGCGTTTCCTCGGCGCAGTGGGCGGCGGTGACCACCCAGTCGCGTTCGATCAGCGATCCGCCGCACACCCCGTCGATCCGCTCGGAGCCGTAGACGTAGGTCATCGGGATGGACACCATGAACGGGTAGGGCCCGGCGGCGTCGTGCCCGTTGACGATGGCGTGGGCGCCGCCGCTCATCGCGGTCGCGCACAGCGCGGCGACCGCCCCGATCACGGCGACCCGCACCGGCGTACGGCGCGGTCTGCGGGTGCGGGCGGCGGCCGGGGGCCGGTACGGGACCGGCTCGGTGGCAGCGGACATGGTGGCGCCCTTCCCTCCTCCGGGACGGGAGCGCCCGGACCGCTCGTCCGGATCCGGGCGTGACCCCGCCCCCGGACGCTCGTTGAACGGGGCGGTCAGCGAAGTGCACGGAGCCCCGGGATGGTGTCCCGGGGCTCCGTGGTGGGTGGGGCCGCCGGGGTCCGCACCCGACGGGATCAGTACACGAGCGGCGTCAGTACACGAGCTTGTACGTCACGTCCTTCCCGACCGGCGTCGGCGCGGTGTCCGGGTAGACGAGCCGGATCTTGGTGAAGCGTCGCAGGTCGGGGGTGGTGGGCCACTGGTCGGGCTCGCTCAGGGTCACCTTCACCGGGTAGCCGAGGAAGCGGCCCTCCGCGCAGTTGGGGCGGCATTCGTTCACCATGTCGGTTCCGGTGGCCGTCGCGGTCCGCCGGCCCCAGCTGTCCCAGTGCAGCCGGACGAGGCGGTTGTTGCCGTCACCGCAGGCCAGCACGAAGTCGTCGGGCCGCACCTGGGCCTTCTCGAAGCAGTCGACGACCACGACGGGATCCTGATCCGGTGTGGCCGCCGGCCGCGCGACGGCCGGAACGGCCGCCACGGCCAGGGCGGCGGCCGCGCACAGCACGGTGACCGTCCGCAGCCCGCTCCGGGGCGTGCGGATGAGCCGTTCGTCTCCTGAAGCGTCCACGAGGCCTCCCTCGCCCGTCCGGACTGCTGTCGGCCCTGAGGCCATGCCCAGCTTCCCCCACTCGGGCGAACCGCGCACCCGCTGGAAACCTCGACGGCCGTGCCGGGATGCCCCGGAAGATCTTCCTTCAGGCCTCGTCCGGTGCGGCGACGGCCTCCTCACCGGCGGCCAGGAAGTCGGCGACCCGGCGATCGATCTCCGCGGGCGCCGCGGTGGGCAGCGCGAAGTGGGTCAGGCGGTCGAGGATTTCGACGCGGGCGTGCGGTACGGCCCTGCGGGCGCGGGCCGCGACCTTCGCCGCGTCGTGGGTGCCGCTGCGGCCCGCGAGGAGGACCAGGACCGGTACGGCCAGTGCGGTGGGGTCCGGGCGGCGGCCGACGACCAGCTTGCGGTCCGGGAACCCCGATGCCGCCAGCGCGTAGAGCCGCTTCCATTCCGGATCGGTGTCCGTGCCCGCCGTCTCGCGGTCCAGGAAGGCGAGGGCGCGGGCCGCCGTCGGGCGGACCAGTACCGGCAGCGACCTCAACAGGAAGGCGGGGCGGTAGCCGGCGAAGCACTGGGTGGGGTCGAGCAGTACCAGCCGGTCGACCCGCCGCGCGGCGTGCAGGGCATACGTCAGGGCGATCCAGGCACCGTAGGAATGGCCCAGCAGGTGCGCGCGGGATGCGCCGAGGCCGCCCAGCAGCGCGTCCAGCCAGTCCATGAGGTCGGCGGTGGTGCGCAGCGGGCGCCCCCGGCGCGTGCTGCGGCCGGCGTCTCCGAGGACGTCGACGGCGAGCACCCGATGACGCGCCCCGAGGGCAGGGGCGTTGGCGAACCAGACCGCACCGGTGGCGCCGCCGCCGTGGAGCAGGAGGAGCGGGGTGGCGTCGGCGGGCCCGTAGGCGTGGACGCGGGTGGTGCCGTACGGGGTGGGGACATCGATCTCGGTGGTGCCCGCGGGCCAGCGGGCGAGCAGTGCGTCGTAGGCGGCGAAGAACTCCTGGGATCCGGTCACGGCCAACTCCTCGGTATGGGGCATCGGTCGACCGATTCTCCCGTTCGGCGCGATACCGGGTCGGCGGGTGGTGCCGGTGCCGACGGGCGGAGGTGGCGTTCGGTGTGCGGATTCAGGTGAAATGGGCGTGTCCGTATCCACTCGCCGGTCGTGCACCATCCCGGGGGAGCCCGTGTACCAGCCTCAGCCTCGTCGTCCCGCTCATTCGTTACGCGCGGAGGCGGCGTTCCACACCCGCCTCGACGACGTCGGCGCGCAGCTCCTCGAACCCGTCTGGCTCGGCAACGCCGCCCCGCACCGGGTCCGCTGCGCGGCCGGCCATCTGTGCGCCCCGCGCCCGTCGAACGTCCAGCAGGGGCAGGGCCTGTGCCGGACCTGCGCGCGCAAGGACCCGGCCGCCGCCTCGGCCGCCTTCGTGGAGCGTCTGGCGGCCGTCGGCGCGGTCCTCCTCGAATCCCTCTGGCTCGGCGTCCACTCGCCTCACCTCATCCGCTGCGCCGCGGGCCACATCAGCCGTCGGCGGCCGTCCGCGGTGCGCCGCAGCGGCCGGGTCTGCCGCGCCTGCCCGCGGCCCGGGAGCGCTCCGGGGGACGGTCCCTAGTGGAGGGTGCCGCGCGATGCCCGGCCAATCACCAGGGAGACACGGGCTGTTGGGGGGCACCCCCTTCGGGCGGGGGCGCCGGCGGCCGGGGTAGTGTCGCGGGGGATCGCCGCGTGCGGGCGATCGGCGCCGTGTCCGCGCTCCGCGGTGCACAGAGCCACGGTCCTGACCCGGCCCACTTCGACCTCTGTCCCCAGGAGCCACCCATGGCGCGCTCGCTCGACGGTCTCGTCTTCGTCCCGGTGGCCGATCAGGCGCCGGGCCAGGTCGGCCGGCAGACCCGTTTCGAGTACCACGAGCGGGACGGCCACGTCTGGGCCGAGTACCGCGGCGGGGACGTCGCCAGGGGGCACCTCGTCGGTACCCGGTCCGGTGACACCGTCGATTTCCGCTACGTCCAGCTCCGGCTCGACGGCACGACCGCGTCCGGACACTGCGTCTCGCTCGTGAGGGCCCTCGCCGACGGACGGCTGCGCCTGGAGGAGACCTGGACGTGGGAGTCCCAGGAGGGGAGCGGCACCAGCGTCGTCGAGCAGCCCCCGGCCTGAGCCCGCGGTCGTCTCCGGCCGGGCGACCGTCCCCCGCCACCCGTCCGCACACCGGCCGCCGTGCGGTCACAGGCGGAGGACGACCAGGGCGGTGTCGTCGGTGATGCCGGCGGGCGGGACCAGGTCGATCAGGAGGGCGTCGGCCAGTCTTTCGGGGTCGGCGCTCCGGTGGCGGATGACGGAGTCGGCGAGCCGGCGCAGGCCGATGTCGATGTCCTCGTGGCGCCGCTCGACGAGTCCGTCGGTGTAGAGGACGAGGGTGGAGCCCTCGGTGAAGCCGGTCCGGCTCTGGGGGCGGCTCACGTGCTCGGGGCGGGCGCCCAGTGGGGGGTCGGTCGCCTGGTCGAGGAAGGTCACGGTGCCGTCCGGGTGGCAGAGCACCGGTGGGGGGTGACCGGCGCTGCTGTAGGTGAGGGTGTGGCCGGACCAGTCGATGAAGACCGACACGGCGGTGGCGGACTCGGCGCCCTTGACGAAGCGGGCGTAGAGACCGAGGACCTCCAGGGCCTGGGCGGGGCCCTCCGCGACCCGGGAGGCGGCGGACAGGGCGCTGCGGAGCTGGCCCATGACACCGGCGGCGGGCAGTCCGTGGCCGACGACGTCACCGACGGCGACCGCGGTGTACCGGCGGCCGGGCAGGTCGAACAGGTCGTACCAGTCGCCGCACACGTTGAGGGGTCCGGTGGCGGGCCGGTAGCGCACCGCAGCGCCGTGGTGACCCAGCGGGTCGGGCCCGGGCAGCATCGCCTCCTGGAGGTGGAGCGCGACCTCGCGTTCGCGCGCGTGGGCGTCGCGCAGGCGCTGGTTGAGCTCCTGGAGCTCGCGGGCCCGGGTGTAGAGCTCCGCTTCCAGGACCCGGGCGCGGTCACCGCCGCCGCGGGTACCGCGGGCGCGGATGAGTTCCGTGACCTCCTCGACCCGGTGCAGCACGAGCACCACGGACCCGTCCGGGCCGAACACCGGTACGTTCACCGGGCTCCAGTAGCGCTCCTCCCAGGTCCCGGGCCGGTCGGGGTCCTCCACGTCGTAGCGCTGCAGGGCCATGCTGTCGGCCTCCCCGGTGGTGGCGACCCTGCGCAGGGACGCGAGCAGGTTGCGCATGCCGGTGGCGGCCGGCTCCGCGGGGTTGTCGGGGAAGACGTCGAAGACGTAGCGGCCCAGGACCTCCTCCCGCGCGTGGCCCGACAGCCGCAGGTAGGCCTCGTTGGCGTCGGCGAACACGAGGTCCCTGGTCAGCAGGGCGACCGCGCCCGGCAGGGCCCGGAAGACCGCTTCGAAGTCGATACCGCCGGTAGCGCCCACACTCCACCTGCCCGCGTGCGACCGTTCGGCCTTGCACTCCTTTCACCATAGGCAGGACGGGGGAATCCGACCCGGTGGCACGCGCGGCCGACAGCGCGGGGTCACCGGCGCCCCCGCCCCGCCCCCGCGTACGCGAGCCGGGGCGCGGGGGCGCGCGGGGCGGCTCCGGGTGCGAAGGGGTGGGTGTTCGGTGCGCCGCGGCTGGGCAGTCATCCGCGGCACCCCCGAACCCGCCGACACGAGGGTCGGCAAAGGAGGGGCTCGCCAACACTTTACCCACCTCTGATGGCATGCTCGCGTCAAATCTGCAAGGCTTCCGGCAGCTGTCGCCCCGACCCGGGCGGCACCGCACCCATCTCACCACCGCGCTCGCGCGAGCGACGCGCACAGCCCCCGGCCGCCCTCCGGCGCACCCTCGCCGTCCGGGCGGTCACCGAGCAGGCCGGGATCCCGGCCGCCTCAAAGGAGTTCCGTGTGAGATCCACCCCCCACAAGGCCCTCGCGACGACCGTGCTGGCCGTCGCCGCGCTGGCCGCCGCCTCGGTCACCGCCACCCCGGCAGCCGCGGCACCGGCCCCCGCCCCGCGGGCCGCCGCCTGTACACCGGCCCAGGTCGTCAGCAACGGCGGTTTCGAGAGCGGTACTTCGCCCTGGAG
The DNA here is from genome assembly GCF_041862025.1 of Streptomyces sp. AB3(2024). Classification (NCBI taxonomy): domain Bacteria; kingdom Bacillati; phylum Actinomycetota; class Actinomycetes; order Kitasatosporales; family Streptomycetaceae; genus Streptomyces; species Streptomyces sp. AB3(2024). Next base: position 15,492 of record NZ_JBGWAB010000083.1, on the reverse strand, counting down.
CCAGTCGCAGGCCGGCGTCATCACCAACCGCGCCGGCCAGAGCGCCCACGGCGGCTCCTCCTTCGCCTGGCTGAACGGTGTCGGCAGCACGCACACCGACACGCTGTCCCAGAGCGTGACGATCCCCTCCGGATGCAGCAGCGCCACCCTCACCTTCTGGCTGCACATCGACACCGCCGAGACCACCACGTCCACGAAGTACGACAAGCTGACGGCGAAGATCGGCAGCACGACGCTCGCGACCTACTCGAACCTCGACAAGAACACCGGCTACGTACAGAAGTCCTTCGACGTCTCGGCCTTCGCCGGCCAGACGGTGAGCGTCGGCTTCACCGGAACCGAGGATTCCAGCCTCCGGACGAGCTTCGTGGTCGACGACGTGGCCCTCGACACCTCCGGCGGCACCACCCCGCCCGGGGACTCCACCCGTACCCCGTCCTCCCCCTCATACACCGTCAGCCTCAGCAGCAACACCGCGGGAACCGGCTGGACCGGGCACGAGAGCGCCACCTTCACCAACTCCTCGGCCACCGCGCTCAGCGAGGTGTACCTGCGGCTGTGGGACAACTACCACGGCACCTGCTCCGCCATGCCGATCACGGTCACCAACGTCACGGGGGGCACCGCGGGCGCGCTCAGCGTCGGCTGCACGGCCCTCAAGATCGACCTGCCCGCCCCGCTGGCCCAGGGGCAGAGCGCCACGATCGGCTTCGATCTCGGCATCACCGTGCCCAGCGGCGCCGACCGCTTCGGCTACGACGGGGCCTTCAGCATGCTCGGCAACGCCCTGCCCGTGCTCGCGGTCAGGGACGGGGCGGGCTGGCACCTGGACCCGTACACCAACAACGGGGAGTCCTTCTACTCCCTGGCCTCCGACTTCAAGGTGACCCTGGATCACCCGAGCACCCTGCTCGTACCGGCCACCGGCGCCTCCGTCGACACCCCCGGGACCAGCGGGCGCACGATCACCACCGCCACCGCCACCAAGGTCCGCGACTTCGCCTGGGCGGCCGGTCCGTTCAGCAAGATCTCCGGCACCTCGGCCGGCGGCACCCCGGTCAACATCTACTCCGTCTCGGGCATCAGCTCGTCCGACGCGCAGTCGATGCTCAGCACCGCCACGTCCGCGGTGGACGCCCACTCGGCCCGCTTCGGGGCGTATCCGTACGGCGAGCTGGACGCGGTGATCGACAACAACTACTGGTTCGGCGGGATGGAGTACCCCGGGTTCGTCCTGGACCTGGTCAGCACCACGGCACTCACCCACGAGATCGCGCACCAGTGGTGGTACGGCATCGTCGGCGACGACGAGTACAACAGCCCCTGGCTGGACGAGGCCTTCACCGACTACGCCACCGACCTGGCGCAGAACAAGACCGGAACCGGCTGCTGGAATAGCGTCTCCTGGGCCTCTTCGGCCGAGAAGATCACCAACAGCATGGGCTACTGGGACGCCCACTCCTCCCGGTACTCCACCGTCGTCTACGGCTACGGCAAGTGCGCCCTGCACGATCTGCGGCGCGTCCTCGGTGACACCGCGATGGCCAAGGTCCTCAAGGACTACGCCGCTTCGCACTGGTACGGGGTCTCGACCACGGCCGAATTCAAGGCGGCCGCCCAGGCTGCCACGGCCACGGACCTGACCTCCTTCTGGACCCAGCACCGCATCGACGGCTGACGGTCCGCCCCGGTCCGCCGCGGTGGGCGCCCGCCCGGGCGTCATCCGCGGCGGACCGGCGGCGGGCGCGTGGGCCGGGTGGGTGGCGGGCTGCCGAACGGCCCGTGTGACCATGGCGCGTCGGCACAACCGCACCTCACGGGGGACCCAGCCATGCGCACGCGCACCACCACCGCCACGACCCGTCTGGCCGCCGCGCTCACCGCGCTGCTCGTCCTGGCGGGCTGCAGCTCGTCGGGCGAGGAGCCGCACGGGAAGGCAGGTTCCGCCGCATCGGCCCCCGCACCCGCGCAGGGCGGTACGGGCGGGTTCGAGGGGCCCCGGCCGCAGGACCAGAACCTCCTCGCCTGGACCGGCGACCCCAATGACGCCGGGCACGTCACCGCCCAGTCGGCCGCGGGGGTCGGCGGGCGCGTCACCCTGGTACGGATCGTGCTGCGCGAGCAGATCACGTGGTCGAACATCTGGCTGGGCCTGGCCGGCATCGACCCGGGCGCGCAGCTCTCCAACTGCTACCTGGGCGTCTACGACGACAAGGGCGCCCTGCTCTCGGCCACCGCGGACATCTCCCCGCAGCTGATGACGGACGCGATCGCCAAACCGCTGCCTCTGGGCAAGCCGTTCACCGCCGCCCCCGGGACCTACTTCATCGCCCTCCTGCTCAACGGCAACTGGGCCACCAACGCCCTCACCCTGAAGTCCACGGGCGCCGGAATCTCGGTCAACGCCGGCCTGACGCCGCCCAGGCTCCGCTACAGCACCGTCCTGACCGGCCAGACCTCACTGCCGGCCACCCTGAACCTCGGCGAGCAGGCCACGAGCACCATCAACACCGGCTGGGCCAGCCAGTGGTACGCGGTCTCCTAGGCCGCGGTCGGACGGGCCCGAAGGCCACCGCCCTTGACCTCAACCCGAGTTGAGGTCTCAGAATGATCCGCATGGACACCGAAGCCGTAGACATCAAGGCCATCGAACAGGTCGTCGCCACCGTCGAGCGCACCCAGCGTGCCAAAGACGCAGAGGGGTTCCTCGCGCTCTTCCACCCCGACGCCCTCTGGACCACCGCCCACGGCAAGGTCCTCATCGGCTTCGACGCGATAGCCGAGTTCACCCGCGCCGTCCTGCCCCGCGCGAACTGGGACGGCGAGGTCACCTACGAGGCGGTGCACACGCGGTTCCTGCGGCCCGACGTCGCGGCCGTCAAGGTCCGGCAGGTCTACCACTCGGCCGAGGGCGACACCGAGGGCGCCCCGCTGTACGTCATGACCAAGCGGGATGACGGGACCTGGCTGCTGCACGCCTGCCAGAACACCGAAGTGCGGGGCGACTAGCGACGCGGCCGGTCGATGGCGGGGCGTTGCCCGGCCGCCGTCGCGCGCCCGTGGCCGGTGCCGTTCACGGCCCGTCCTCCGCGGGCGATCGGCCGGCCGGGTCCTGGGGGCGGGGGCCGGTGACGGTCGTCGTGCCGTTCCAGGCGATCTCGAAGTACCTGACGCGTTCGTCTTCTCCCACGGGGCGCATGCCCGCTGCCGTCATGACGTGGTGGGAAGCGGTGTTGTCGTGATCGGCATCGCCCCGCACGCACGTCACGCCGTGGGCCCGCGCGAACAGGAGCAGTGCGCGCAGGGCCTCGGAGGCGTATCCCCGGCCCCGTGCCGAGGGGATGAGGCCGTACCCGATCGTGACGCGGCCTTCCTCGTCCGCGGGTCCGTGGTAGCCCGCACCGCCGATCGCCAGACCGTCCTCGCGGCGCCGGATCTCATAGGTGCCGAACGGGTGGGGATCCCCGGTGTTCGCGAGGGTGCGCAGGAAGCGCTCGGCGGCGGCGACGTCTCCGCGGGTGGGGTATCCCGGCGCCCATCGCGCGCCGCGCGGCGGTTCGCCCGCCGCCAGCCGCTCGGCCTCGCCGCCGGTCATCGGATGGAGTACGAGCCGCGCCGTCACCAGATCGCCCATGACAGGAGGACTATCATACCGGGCGATCGGGTGGCGCGGGAATCGTTCGGACCGCAACGGCGGGAGCGCGGCGGAGCGGGCGCGGGGTGACGCGCGCCCGGTCGGCCGGGTCGCCCCGGCCGGCCGGGCCCGTGCTCAGTGGCCGAACTCGAACCAGTTGACGTTCACGAAGTCGGCCGGCTGGCCGCTGGTGAAGGTCAGGTAGACGTCGTGGGTGCCGGTGACACCCGAGATGTTTGCCGGTACGGTCCGCCAGCTCTGCCAGCCACCGGTGTCGGCGACGGCGAAGCTGCCGATCGGTGGGTTGGTGCGGCTGTCCAGGCGTACCTCGACCAGTCCGCTGACCCCGCCCGCCGCGCCGCTCGCGACCCGGGCCCGGAACTGGGTCGCGGCCGAGGTGCCGAAGTCGACCCCCCGGTAGCGGGCCCAGTCTCCGTGGGCGGCCGAGCCGACGTCCCGGCCGCCGCCGGCGTCGGTGGTGGTCTCGGTCGTCAGGCCCGCCTGGCCGTCGTACGACTCCGCCTGGATCGCCGCGTAGGCGTCACGGCCGCCGGCCGGTGGGGTGGGGGTCGGGGTGGGCGGGGTGGTGGTGACCGTGCCGCTCTGCCAGACCGCCACGTAGTCCACCGTCATGGGGTGACCGGGCTCGGTGCCGGCGTCCGGGCCGCCGCCGAAGGCCCCGGGGAACGCCCCGCCCATGGCGACGTTCAGGATGAGGAAGAAGCCGTGGCCGGTCGCCGCGTTCCAGGTGGCGGTGTCCATCCGGTCCGCCCGGACGGTGTGGAAGGTGACGCCGTCGAGGGAGAAGCGGACCTCTTCGGGGCTGGTGCCGCGGTCCCATTCGGCGGCGTAGGTGTGGAAGCCCCCCTGGCAGGTGGCCGGTGAGCAGACGCGCTGGCCGCCGATGCCGGTGGTTTCGTCGCACGGTCCGCCGGGGCTGGTGCCGCAGTGCATCGTGGCCCACTCGTTGTTGATGCCCTGGACGTTCTCCATGATGTCGATCTCGCCGATGCCGGGCCAGTTCCACCAGTTGCCCCGGTAGGGGGCGCCCAGCATCCAGAAGGCGGGCCAGTAGCCCTTGGCCGCCGCGCCGGTGACGTTCGGCATCTGGACGCGGGCCTCGACGCGCAGCTTGCCGCCGGCGGCCGGCTGGAAGTCGGAGCGCCTGGTCTCGACGCGGCCCGAGGTCCAGTTGCCGGCGCCGTCGCGCCGCGGGGTGATGCGCAGGTTGCCGGCGCCGTCGAGGGAGACGTTGGACGGGTCGGCGGTCATCGTCTCGATCTCGCCCGTGCCGAAGCCGGCCGGGCCGCCCGGGTAGCTCGTCCCGGTCGTGTACTGCCAGTCGGCGCCGTTGACGGCGGATCCCGCCGGACCGTTGAAGTCGTCGCGGAAGACCGAGGTCCATCCGGCCGGGTCGGCGGGTACGGAGGCGTCCGCCGGGATGGCGACGATCACGGCGGCGGCCGGCAGGAGCAGCGCGGCGACGGCGAGGGCCGCTCGCCTCAGGAGTCCTCGCTGTGGGGGTCTGACTCTCATGGGAACCCTCTCTGGGGGCTGGCCGGGTGGGGGGATGAGAGCGCTCTCAACCAAGAGGTGCGCCGCCACTGTGCCCCTCCGCCCCGCACGTGGGCAAGAGGTGAACACGTAAAACCCGAGCGCGATCCGGAGCCTTCACCTACTGAACGATGCCGCCGCGCGCGATGACGTCGGCGTACCAGCGGGCGCTGTCCTTCGGCGTCCGTCGCTGGGACGCGAAGTCGACGTGGACGATGCCGAACCGCCTGCCGTAGCCGTGCGCCCACTCGAAGTTGTCCAGCAGCGACCACAGGAAGTACCCGCGCACGTCGGCGCCCCGCCCGATCGCCCGGTGTACGGCGGCCAGGTGGGCCCGCAGGTAGGCGATCCGTTCCGGGTCGCGGACCCGGCCGGCCGGGTCCGCGTAGTCGTCGTACGCCGCCCCGTTCTCGGTGACCAGCAGCGGTACGCCGGGCAGCTCCTCGGCGAGCGCGGTGAGCAGCCCGTAGAGCCCCTCCGCGTCGACCGGCCAGTCCATGGCGGTCCGGGGGCCGGGGAGGCGCGGGAAGCGCACGTGCCCTTCGGCCGCAGGCCAGGGCGAGGGCGTCGGGCAGTCGCCCGCCGCGACGACGGTCGGGGCGTAGTAGTTGACGCCGAGGGAGTCGATCGGCGCGGAGGCGGTCCGCAGGTCGCCGTCGCGCACGAAGGACCAGTCGGTGACCGGTGCCGTGTCGCGGACCAGGTCCCGCGGGAGCCGGGCGTGGAAGACGGGGTCGAGGAAGATCCGGTTGCCGAGGGCGTCGATCCTGCGGGCGGCGTCGCGGTCGGCCGCGGAGTCCGTCAGCGGGCGCACGGCGTGCAGGTTGAGGGTCAGGGAGACCTCGGCCGAGGGCGCCGCGCAGGCGCGCAGCGCCTGGACGGCACGCCCGTGGGCGAGGTTGAGGTGGTGGGCGGCGCGCAGGGCGGCGGCCGGGTCGGTGCGGCCCGGGGCGTGTTCCCCGGAGGCGTAGCCCAGGAAGGCGGCGCACCAGGGCTCGTTGAGGGTCGTCCAGGTCGCCACCCGGTCACCGAGGGCCCCGGCGGTGAGGGAGGCGTACTCGGCGAAGCGGTCGGCCGTCTCCCGTCGGGGCCAGCCCCCCGCGTCCTCCAGTTCCTGGGGCAGGTCCCAGTGGTAGAGCGTGGCGACCGGACGGATCCCGGCGTCCAGGAGCGTGTCGGTGAGCCGCCGGTAGAAGTCCAGGCCCCGCGGGGAGCCCGGGCCGCGGCCGGTCGGCTGGACCCGGGGCCAGGAGACGGAGAATCGGTAGTCGCTCACCCCGAGGCGCTTCATGAGGGCGACGTCCTCGCGCATGAGGTGGTAGTGGTCGGCGGCGACGTCTCCGGTGTCGCCGTTGCGGACCTTGCCGGGGGTGCGGCTGAAGGTGTCCCAGATGGACGGGGTGCGGCCGTCCTCGGTGGCCGCGCCCTCGATCTGGTAGGCGGCGGTGGCCGTCCCCCAGCGGAATCCCCGGGGGAATCGCAGGAGCGGCGTGGTGTCGGGGCGTGCGTCGGCTGCGGTCATCGGAGGGGATCTCCCGGGGTGTGAGGGCGAACGGGACGGGACGGCGGGCGGGTACGGAAGCGAGGGGCGCGGTGTCAGCCCTTGACCGCGCCCTGCATGATGCCGCCGACGATCTGACGGCCGAGGAGGCCGAAGACCAGCAGTACGGGAAGGGTGCCGAGCAGGGTGCCCGCCATGATCACGGACTGGTCGTGGACGTAGCCGCCGCCCAGTTGGCGGAGCGCGACCTGCACGGTCGGTTCCTGCGAGGAGAGCGCGACGACGGGCCAGAAGAAGTCGTTCCACGCCGTCATGAAGGTGAGCAGGCCGAGCACGGCCATGCCGGGCCGGGCGATCGGCAGCACGACGGACCGGAAGATGCGGGCCGTGGAGGCGCCGTCGACGCGGGCCGCTTCGATCAGTTCGTCGGGCAGGGACTGGACGAGGACCTGTCGCATGAAGAACACGCCGAAGGCCGATACGAGTCCGGGCAGGACGACGGCCTGGAGCTGGTCGACCCAGTGGAGCCGGGCGATGAGCATGAAGAGCGGGATCACCGCGAGCTGCGGCGGGATCATCATGGTGGACACGGTGAGGGTGAGCAGCAGCCCCCGGCCGCGGAAGCGCAGTTTGGCGAAGGCGAAGCCGGCGAGGGTGGAGCACAGCACGGTGCCGACGGTGATCGAGCCGGAGACGATCAGTGAGTTGAGCAGGGCCCTGCCGATGTCGGCCTCCTCCAGGACCTGCCGGAGGTTGTGCATCAGGTCCGGGCCGGGCAGCAGCGGGGGCGGAGTCTTCGCGAGGTCGGCGTTGGAGCGGCTGGCGGCGACGATCGTCCAGTAGAACGGGAACGCCGAGACCAGCACGGCCGCGGTGAGGGCCGCGTACGCGAGACGGCCGCCGCGGCGCGGTCCGCCGGCCCGGCGACGCCGGCGGACGGGGGAGGCGGGCGGGCCTGCGGCCGTGCGGCGCGGGGATGGGGCCGTGACGGCGGTCATCGGGTGGCCTCCTTGCGGGAACGGCTCCGTACGAGGAGGGCGTTGGCGCCGACCAGTACCAGGATGAGCAAGAACATCACCCAGGCGATCGCGGCGGCGCGGCCCAGGTGGAAGAAGCCCCAGCCCTGTTCGTACAGGTAGAGGCCGAGGGTCTGGTACTGGTGCGAGATGCCGCCCGAGACGGAGCCCTCGAAGAGCAGCGGTTCGCCGAAGAGCTGGGTGGCGCCGATGGTCGAGACGACGGCGGTGAAGACGATCGTGGGGCGCAGTCCGGGCAGGGTGACGTGGACGAACTGCCGCCAGCCGGAGGCCCCGTCCAGCTCGGCGGCCTCGTAGAGCTCGGCCGGGATGCTCTGCATGCCGGCCAGGTAGATCAGGGCGTTGTAGCCGGTCCAGCGCCACACCACGATCGAGGAGACCGCGAGCTGGGAGGCGACGGTGTCGGTCTGCCAGTCCACCGGGCCGATGCCGGTGAGGCCCAGGAGTTGGTTGACGATGCCGAAGTCGCGGCCGAAGAGCTGGGCGAAGACGAGGGTGGCGGCGGCGACGGAGGTGGCGTACGGGAGCAGGACGGCGGTGCGGAAGAAGGTGCGGGCGCGCAGGCGGCGGTTGAGCAGGTGGGCGAGGCCGAGGGCCATGGCGAGCTGGGGGACGGTGGAGAGGACCCCGATGGTGAAGGTGTTGCGCAGCGCGGTCCAGAAGTAGCTGTCGGAGAAGAGCGCCGCGTAGTTGTCCAGGCCCCTCCACTGCATCGTTCCGGGCGTCTGGAGTTCGACGCGGTAGAGGGAGACGTAGGCGGTGTAGAGGAGCGGGAAGAGGCCGAAGGCGGCGAAGAGGGTGAAGAACGGGGCGACGTAGGCGTACGGGGCCAGGGAGCGCCGGGCCCGTCGGGCGGGGGGCGGGGGTCCGGAACCGGTGGCGGCGGAGGGGGCGGGGCGGGTCATCGGCGGGCCCTTCGGGGGCGACGACTGGGGGGCGGGAGCGGTCGGCGGCGGTCAGCCGGTGGCGTTGCGTACGCCCTTCTTCGCGGTCTCCCATGCCTTGTCCGGTGCGGTGCCCTTGCGCTCGACCTCGCTCAGCGCGTTCGTGATCTGGTCGGCGACGGTCTTGTCGGCGGCTCCGAGCACCTGGACGGGTGCGGCCTTGGCGGCGTCGCCGAAGATGCGGCCGGTGGGGGCCTGCGAGAAGTAGGGGTCCTTGACGTCGGCGACCTTGGCGATCGCGCCGGTGGAGGAGGGGAAGGAGCCCTGCTTCTCGAAGAGCCGGGCCTGCTGTTCGGGGGCGGTGAGCCACTGGATGAGCGCGTAGGCCTCCTTCTTGTGCTTCGCGGCGCGCGGGACCGCGAGGTAGGAGCCGCCCCAGTTCCCGGGGCCGCCCGGCAGTGCGGCGACGTCCCACTTGCCCGCGCCGGCGTCGCCCGCCTGGCCCTTGATGTAGCCGAGCATCCAGGCGGGGCACGGGAGGGTGGCGAAGGAACCGGCGGCGAAGGCCTGGTTCCACGGCGGGGACCACTGGTCGAGTTTGGCGCTCAGTCCGTCCTGGGCGGCGCGCACGGATGTGTCCCACGCCGTCCTGACGGCCGGGTTGGTCTCGTACACCAGCGCGCCGGCGGCGTCGTAGTAACGTTCCTTCGCCTGTCCGGTCATGACGGCGTAGAGGCTGCCGACGCTGTCCAGCCAGGCGCTCTTGTCGGGGGCGTTGGCGCGGTAGCGCCGGCCCAGCTCCAGGTACCCGTCCCAGGTGGACCACTGGGCGGCGAGTTCCTCGCGTCCGGTGGGCAGTCCGGCCTTCTCGAACAGGTCGCGGCGGTAGCACATGGCCTCGGGTCCCACGTCGGTGCCCAGGCCCAGCACCTTGCCGTCCTTGGTGGTGGCCGCCGACCACTTGGCGTCGGCGAAGGAGTTCCGCAGAGCGCCCGCCCCGTAGGCGGTGAGGTCCTCGAACCTGTCCGCCTGCTGCTGGGTCACCGCGGCGATCCGGCCGACCTCGATGCCCTGTACGTCGGCGAGGCCTCCCCCGCCCGCGAGCCGGGTCTGCAGGGACTTCCAGTAGTCCTGTTCGTCCTCGGTGTCCGTCTGCTTGACCGTGACCCCCGGGTGCAGCTTCTCGTACTCCGCGTAGAGCCCGGCCTCCTTGTAGCCGAACGAGCCGAAGAGGTCGACGGTGACGGTGACCCTGCCCCCGGTGCCCGCGGCGGCGCCCTCCGGTTCCGCACCGGATCCGCAGGCGGCCAGCAGGGCTCCGGCGAGGGCGACCGCGCCGAGGCGCAGGGCGACTCTTCGGGTTCCGGCGGGGGTGGTGCCGGCGCGGATGCCGGTGGTGGCGGCGGCTCGGTCTGTGGGCATGGCTGGTCTCCCCTGGGCTTCGGTGTACACGGTTGAGAGCGCTCTCAGGCACTGCGTCTGGAGAGTGCCCGGCCCGGATCTTCCCGTCAAGACCTGAACGCGTAACGGCTGCGCGGGAAGGCGTGGTTGACGGCTGGGAGGCGGGTTCGGAGAGGCGGCCCGCACGGTGCCCGGGGCGCCCGGGGCGGGTGCGGCGGACGGGGTGCCCGGGGCGGGCGCCCGGACGGGGCGCCGCGCGCGCCGGGTCAGGCCGAGTCGCGGCGCACCAGCTCGGTCGGGGTGATCAGGGAGGTCGGGGTGAGGATCCCCCCGCGGTCCCGGTCCAGAGCGCCCAGCAGCAGCCGGGCCATCATCCGGCCCATGCCCTCGATGTCCTGGTGGACGGTGGTCAGCGGCGGATCGGCGCACTCGGCCACCGACCGCATGTCGTCGAAGCCGACCAGGGCGACGTCCTGCGGTACGCGCCGGCCCCGCTCCCGCAGGACGCGCAGCGCACCGACCGCCATCTGGTCGCTGGCGGCGAAGACGGCGTCGAGTCGCGGATGCCGCTCCAGCAGGTCCGCCATCGCCCGCGCCCCGCCCTCCACCGTGAAATCGCCTTCGGCCACCATCGGCGGGCAGGCGGACGGCAGGGCGTCCCGGTAGCCGTCGAGGCGGTCTGTCGCCGAGGTCATGTCGTCGGGGCCGGCGATGTGCGCGATGCGGGTGCGGCCGAGGTCGGTGAGGTGACGTACGGCCAGCCGCGCCCCGCCCCGATTGTCGGCGTCGACGTACGTCACCCCGGCGGGTCCGCCCGGGGCCGGGGTCCACGCGGGTCGGCCGCCGTACACGGTGGGCAGCCCGATGCGGGCCGCGATCGCGGGGAGCGGGTCGGCGGTGTGCAGGGAGAAGGCGAGCGCCCCGTCGACGTGGCCGCCGGCCAGGTAACGGGCGATCCGCTCGTAGTCATCCGGCCCTTCCACCAGCAGCAGTACCAACTGGGTGTCGTGGGCGGTGAGTTCCTTGCTGATCCCGCGGACCTGCTGGGAGAAGTAGGGGTCGGAGAAGATCCGGACCTCCGGCTCGGCGATGATGACCGCCACGGCCCCGGTGCGCCGGGTGACGAGGGTCCGGGCCGCCGGGTTGGGTACGTAACCCAGTTCGGCCACGGCTTCGCGCACCTTGTCCGCGACGGGCTGCCGCACCCCCGCACCGCCGTTGACCACACGTGAGACCGTCGCCCGGGAAACCCCGGCGCGCGCCGCGACGGCTTCCAGAGTGGGTCGGTGTCCGGTGGGCTGCTCAGGCACGGCGGGCTCCATTCCTGTCGCGGTCGGCAGCAGAGCGGCTGCGTCGGGATCTGCAGGGTATCCGGTGTCCTGCGGCCCGGAGAGCGCTCCCGCGACAACGGTCCGGGCTCGTGCTTTCGGGGGAATCGGTGGCGCGCGCCGGTGCGGATCCGCCGCACGCGCGCGGCCGGGTCGGCACGCTTGGCAGTCGGCCGCCGGCTGTCGGCCGGCGGGACGCATACCGGGAGGACGGCGCGTGTTCAGCGACACCAGGGCATTCAGCGGTTTCGCCGTGGACGACATCCAGCGGGCGAAGGAGTTCTACGGCGAGACGCTCGGCCTGCGGGTGACCGAGGAGCACGGCCTGCTCACCCTTCACATCGCGGGTGGCGCGGAGATCCTCGTGTACCCGAAGGACGACCACGCTCCGGCCGGTTTCACCGTGCTCAACTTCCCCGTCGAGGACATCGACGCCGCCGTCGACGAGCTGACCGGGCGCGGCATCCGCTTCGAGCGGTACCCGGGGTTCGAGCAGGACGAGAAGGGGGTCGTCCGCCAGGGCGGCCCGCTCATCGCCTGGTTCACCGATCCCGCGGGCAACGTCCTCTCCGTCCTGCAGCCGTCGTAGCGGCCGCGCCGCACGGACGACGGGCCGCCGTCCCGCCCCGGGTGGGGCGGTACGGCGGCCCGTTTGCGGGAGGAGTCGGGATCAGCAGGCGAAGTCGACCCGGCGGAACGAGGCGTAGTGGTCGGCGGTGTAGTAGTCCTCCTGCCACTGCTGCCCGGTGATGATCCGGCGGGCGCCGCGCGTGGGCGAGCCCTGGGTGATGACGGTGTACTCGTGGTAGTAACCCGTGCTGTGACCGGGCAGCAGGCCCTCACGGTTCTGGAAGACGACGCCGTCCTGCGAGTACGGGAACGGCCCGCCCTGGTCTATGAGGTCGAGGGTGTCGTGCGCCTGGGAGGGCAGCGCGGAGTAACAGACCCTGCCCACCGCCTTCACCGATACGGAGGAGGCGGCGGCTGCGGTGGCGGGGGAAACGGGAGCCGCGGCGGCGACGGGTCCCGCAATGAGGGTGGCGGCGACGGCTGCGACGCCGGCGAGGGCGGCGAGGCGCGGGGGGATTCTCATGGCGCCATGATGACGCGCGTAGAGCCGCGGTCGTCAACGCCAACTCCATTGATTTTCTTGGCTGTTCACGGCAAAGGCACCTACCGGAACGCGGGCGCCCCCGGGCCGTAACCCGCACGCCACCCGGGGTGCCGGCCCGCACGGCGGCGCCCGGGATGCCCGGCCGGCGGGTCTCGGGCAGGCTGGGGCCATGGAGCATGCGCCGATCGTCGTGCACAGGATCGCTTCGTCGGGTGGCCGGCGAGTGACGATCCGGGTCCAGGGCCACGAGACCGCCCTGGGGGTCGCCCACGCGGATTCCGATGTGATCGAGTTCCTGCGGCGGATCGAGCTGCCCGATCCGGACGAGCTGGTCCTCGGTGACGCGCGGGTGATCGAGTGGCAGGGGGACGCCCCGCACCAGTACGAGGCGGAGACCGGGCCTCCGCCTCCGGACCTCCCGTAGCCGCCCGGGACGGGCAAGGGCCGACCCGTTCGCGCGCGGTCAGTGCAGGATGCTCACGGCCCGGGCGATGACGAGGAGCGAGGTCAGCAGGGCCGCGACGGACTGGACGGCCATCAGGAGCTTCGCGCGCGGGGACAGGGGCATGGTGTCGGTCGGGCTGAAGGCCGTGGAGTTCGTGAGGGACACGTAAAGGTAGTCGACCAGGGTGGGGACCCAGTCGGAGGCCCCGCTCGCACCGGCGGCGACCTCGCCGACCGCGTCGTCGTTCTCGTCCTGGGAAAAGCGGAAGTCCGCCAGCGGCAGCTCCTCGCGCGGGAGTTGGGTGCGGCTGACCGGGCCGCCGCGGTCCATCTCCCAGAAGGCGAGCCCGAAGGCGACGACGTTGGTGATCCAGACCTGGAACGCCGCCACCAGCAGGGCGCGCCCGTCGGCGACCTGGGCGTGGAGCAGCTCGTGGACGAGGATGCCCAGCGCCACGAGGTTGCTGGCGACGATGACCAGGACCAGCGCCAGGGACAGGACGCGGAAGGTGGCGGTCTGACGGGTCAGCCGTCGCGGGTTGATGGCGATGAGCGGCAGCAGGAGCAGCATCTCCAGGGCAGGCACCAGGTACCGCGGGGTGATCGGCAGCAGCTGCCGCGGCAGGACCAGGTAGAGGAGCATCGCGATGAGCGTGGCCAGCACGGCGGGCCACCTCGACTCACCGCGGCGCTGGTGGCGGGGGTGCAGGGTGGGCGCCTCGGCGCGGCTCGGCGACATCGGCCCCCGTCCTCCTCGTCACTCGCTGCGACCCGCCCCGTACGCCCAGTGTGACGGTCGAGCGGCCGCGCGGCCCGGCACGGCGCGGCCCTCGCGGGGACGGTTCAGTACTGGGTGCGGTGCCGGCCCCCACGGGGCGCGGGGACGGTTGTCAGGCGGGTGCGGGTGCGGCGGACGGAGGGGTTGCGCCTCGCCGGGATGTCGGGGCCGGCGGCGATCAGGGCGATGACCACGACGACCAGGCCGATGATGAGAACGGCGAACAGGGACATGTTCTGCCTTTCGTCGGATTCTGATGACTTGTCACTACTTCGTGTCACCAAAATCGCGCGCGGTAAACACGTCGGGTGAGGAAACGCGTGTACGCCCCCTCACCCGTACCGCCGCCGAAGCCGCTGCGCGCGTGGGGCATGATCGGGGCATGTCTGATCGCATCATTGCCGCCTGCGACGGGGCGGCGAAGGGTAATCCCGGGCCGGCCGGATGGGCGTGGGTCGTCGCGGACGCCCAGGGGCGCCCGGAGCGCTGGGAGGCCGGCCCGCTGGGCCGGGCCACCAACAACGTCGGCGAACTCACCGCACTGCAAAGGCTGTTGGAGGCGCTCGCGCCCGGAACCGCCGTCGAGGTGCGGATGGATTCGCAGTACGCCATGAAGGCGGTGACGCAGTGGCTCCCCGCGTGGAAGCGCAACGGGTGGAAGACCGCGGCCGGAAAGCCGGTGGCCAACCGGGAGCTCGTCGAACGCATCGACGGGCTGCTGGGCGAGCGGGACGTGGAATTCCGCTACGTTCCCGCCCACCGCGAGGACGGTGACCACCTCAACGCCATCGCCGACCAGGCGGCCAGCGACGCGGCGGTCACCCAGCAGGCCGCCGGTACCGCCCTCGGCAACGCGGACCTGCCGGTCCCGGCCCCCGCGCGCAGTACCCCGGCCCGCAGTGCCCCGGCGCGCGGCGGATCGGCCCGCCGGGCCCCCTCCGGCGCGGCGAAGGGCACGTCGGCCCCCCGTGCCGGGGGCGGCACGGCCCGGGGGCGGGCCTCCGTCAAGGCGAAGTTCCCGGGGAGCTGCCCGTGCGGGCAGCCGTACGCCGCCGGGGACACCATCGTCAAGCTGGCCTCGCGCTGGGGCCACCCCTACTGCGCCGGATCGGAGGACTGAGGCGGCGTCCGGCCCCCCGTGGGATAGTGGAACGGGGTCGAACCGACATCGAACGGGGTGGCCGGATCCTGGCGCCCCCCTGTCGGGGGGTGGAGCACGTATGAAGGGCACGAGGAGAAGCGGCGCGGCCAAGGCCCCGCTGGCGTTGCTCGCGACGAGCCTGCTGACCGCGGGTCTGCTGGCCGGCACCGGTACGGCGCCGGCCGCGGCCTCGGCGGGAGCCCGGGCGCCGGCCGCGGCCTGCACCGGCGCGCAGCTCACGGCCGACAGCGCGCAACGGGTCGGGTCCAACGGGGTACGGGTGACCGTCACCAACACGGGCTCCAAGCCGTGCACACTGAAGGGCTTCCCGACCGTGGGCCTCGCGGGCCTGGGCTCGCCCGGCAGCAACAAGGGGCTGAGCGTCGTCCGCCAAGGCCAGGCCCGCACCGTGCAGTTGCCGGTGGGCGGCACGGCCACGACCCAGCTGACCTTCACGCCGGTACTCGGAGAGGCCGACGGCTACTGCGCTTCCGGCGGGAAACCGATGGTCGCACCCACGATCGTGGTGGGTGTCGCGGGAAGCGGCACCCAGCTGGCGCCGGATGACGGCGGCGACTTCGCCCTGTGCGGCAGCAGCGTGCGCGCCACGGCGTTCCGCTGACGCCGCCCGGCCGGGGCCGCCGGGGCCCGGGGCCCGGGCCGCGGGGGCCCCGGC
>NZ_JBGWAB010000082.1:0-35301 GCF_041862025.1 Streptomyces sp. AB3(2024) | reverse complement strand
ATCGACCCCGCCGAGACCCGCGAGACGCTCATCAGCGCCCTCGCGATGCTCCGCACCAAGCACGCCGACCTGCCGTCCCGCAAGCACGGCAACCCGCCGCAGTAACGAGCGCGGACCGGGCGCGGGCCCGGCGCCCCCGCGCCCCCGCTCTTCCCTCCTCCCTCCTGGGCCCGGTGACCGGGCGTCAGGCCGCCGTACCCGGAAAGGCACAGACCGCACCATGACCGCCCAGCCCAACGGACCGACCCCGCCGCTGCCGCCGATCGAGACCGACCGGACGCTGCACTTCGCCGGTCAGGCCACGTTCGGCCGCATCCCCCGCATCGACCAGGTGGAGAAGGCGGACATCGCCGTGGTCGGCGTCCCGTTCGACGGCGGTGTCACCTACCGCCCCGGAGCCCGGTTCGGCGGCAACGCCATCCGCGAGGCCTCCCGCACCCTGCGCCCCTACAACCCGGCACAGGACGTCTACCCCTTCCACTACAGCCAGGTCGCCGACGCCGGTGACATCAGCGCCAACCCGTTCGATGCGAA
This sequence comes from Streptomyces sp. AB3(2024), assembly GCF_041862025.1. Taxonomy (NCBI): domain Bacteria; kingdom Bacillati; phylum Actinomycetota; class Actinomycetes; order Kitasatosporales; family Streptomycetaceae; genus Streptomyces; species Streptomyces sp. AB3(2024). The sequence goes on along the minus strand of NZ_JBGWAB010000082.1, from coordinate 34,767 downwards.
CGAGGCGGTGGAGACGATCGAGGCCGCCGCCGACGAGCTGCTGGCCGGCGGTTCCCGGCTGATGACGCTCGGCGGCGACCACACCATCGCGCTACCGCTGCTGCGTTCGGTGGCCAAGAAGCACGGGCCGGTCGCCGTCCTGCACTTCGACGCACACCTGGACACCTGGGACGAGTACTTCGGCCAGCAGTACACCCACGGGATGCCCTTCCGCCGGGCCGTGGAGGAGGGCGTCATCGACACCTCCGCCCTCTGCCACGTGGGCACGCGCGGCCCGATCTACGGCAAGAAGGACCTCGACGACGACGCCAAGCTCGGCTTCGGCATCGTGACCTCGGCGGACGTCATGCGGCGCGGGGTGGACGAGATCGCCCAGCAGCTGCGCGAGCGGGTCGGCGACCGGCCGCTGTACATCTCCATCGACATCGACGTACTGGACCCCGCGCACGCCCCCGGCACCGGGACCCCGGAGGCCGGCGGTATGACCTCCCGGGAGCTGCTGGAGATCCTGCGCGGCCTCGCCGACTGCCACCTGGTCTCCGCCGACATCGTGGAGGTCGCGCCGGCGTACGACCACGCCGGGATTACCTCGGTCGCCGCGTCGCACGCCGCGTACGAGCTCATCACGATCATGTCGAAGCAGATAGCTCCGGTCCGCTGGGGAATGTCGAAGTAAAGGCGGAACACAAGGTAGCGGCCGGCGCATTGTGCGCCGGCCGCTCTTCCTTTGTTTTCACCTTAACGAAAGCGGTATATCCGAGGGCGCCGAAATTGTTGAGGCGCATGCGAAATCACACCTCGGAGGGCGTGGGAGTCCCAAAAATACCCGACGCCGACGCGCGCCACATCGTTGTGTTCATAGAGTTCACGGGAGGCGTGCGCGGGCGCCGGGGCGGCGCGAGGCATCAAGTTAGGAAACTTTACTTACAGAGTCAAGGGGGTGCATGCCGGACCGGGGGTCTGTACACCTGTACGTCGTCTCGTGTATGCCGGACGGACGGGGCCGGGGGTGGGGTTCGTCCCCCCGGCGTGCTTTGCTGGGGCCATGATCGATGATTTTTCGGCCCAGGACCTGTCCGCAGTCGAGGAGGCCGTCCGCGAGGCGGCGGCGGTGGAGATCATGCCGAGGTTCCGGCAGCTCGCCGCGCACGAGGTCGACCAGAAGAGCGGCCCGCACGACCTGGTGACCATCGCCGACCGGCTCGCCGAGGAACACCTGACGGCCTCGCTGACGAAGCTGCTGCCCGGCTCGGCAGTCGTCGGCGAGGAAGCCGTCCACGCCGACCCCGGCGTCTACGCCGCGCTCCGCGCCGACGCGCCCGTCTGGATCGTCGACCCCGTCGACGGCACCCGCCAGTTCGTGGGCGGCGACCCCGCCTTCTGTACCCTGGTCGCGCTGGCCCACCGCGGCGAGATACTCGCCTCCTGGACCTTCGCACCGGCGCTGGACGAGCTCGCCACCGCCGTGCGCGGGCAGGGCGCGTACGTCAACGGCGAGCGGATCCTCGCCGGTTCGCCGGAACCCGGCGCCGTGCTCCGGGTCGCGATGGCGCATCCGCTGTACACCTCCGAGCGGGACAAGCGGACCCTGGCCCGGCTCGACGTGCCCGGCGTCGCCGCCCGGCCCTGCGGTTCGGCCGGCCTGGAGTACCTCAAGGTGGCCCGGGGCGAGATGGACGGCCTGGCGTTCACCTGGCCCTCGGCCTGGGACCACGCGGCCGGGCTGCTGCTGGTCGCCGAGGCGGGCGGCGCCCAGTCCACCGTGGACGGCGTCCCCTTCCGGGTGGACCGGGACAACGCCCTGCCCTTTGCGGTGGGGCGTGACGAGGCCACCGCCGTACGGATCCGCGAGCTGCTGCGGGGCGCGTAGGCGCGGGAGCGTGAAGGACCCGTATGGACGGGCGGAATATCCTGGGAGCGGAGGCCGCCGCCGGACGAAGGAGTTGCCAGTGTCGTCGATTCTCGACGCAGTCGTGGTGGGGGCGGGGCCCAACGGCCTGACGGCCGCGGTCGAACTGGCCCGCAGGGGCTGCTCCGTTGCCGTGTTCGAGGCGGCGGACGGCATCGGGGGCGGGGCCCGCACCGAGGAGCTCACCCTCCCGGGCTTCCGCCACGACCCCTGCTCGGCGGTGCACCCGTTGGGCGCCGGTTCCCCCGTCTTCGCGACGATGCCGTTGAAGCGCTACGGGCTGGAGTGGCTGCACGCCCCGCTGCCCATGGCGCACCCCTTCGACGACGGCACGGCCGCGGTGCTCTCCCGCTCCGTCGCCGAGACCGCGGCCTCCTTCGGGCCCCGCGACGCGGGCGCGTACCGCCGTCTCGTCCAGCCGTACCTCGGCAAGTGGGACACCCTCGCCCGGGACTTCATGTCGCTGCCCGCCACCGCCCTGCCCCGGGACCCGCTGACCCTGGCCCGCTTCGGCCTGACCGGGCTGCCGCCCTCCACCTGGCTGCTGCGCCGCTTCCGTGACGACCGCGCGCGGGCCTTGTTCGCCGGGCTCGTGGCACACGTCATCGCCCCGCTGAGCGGGATCGGGACCGGGGCGGTCGGCCTGGTCTTCGCGCTGGCCGCGCACGCGGGCGGCTGGCCGATGGCGCGCGGCGGCTCGCAGTCGATCTCCGACGCACTCGCCGGGTACCTGGCGGACCTCGGCGGCACCGTGCACACCGGCTTCGAGGTCAAGCGGCTCGACGACCTGCCGCCCGCCCGCGCGTACGTCTTCGACACCTCGCCGACCGCCCTGGCCCGGATCGCCCGCCTCGGCCGCGCGTACGACGGCTACCGGTACGGCGCCGCCGCGTTCAAGCTCGACTACGCGCTCGACGGACCGGTGCCCTGGACCGCCGAGGCCCCCCGCCGGGCCGGCACCGTGCAGATCGGCCCCGGCAGCCGCGACATCGACGCCGCCCTCCAGCTGGCCACCGGCGGCCGGGCGCCCCGCAGCCCCTTCCTCATCACCGCCCAGCCCAGCCTGGTCGACCCCGGCCGGGCCCCGAGCGGCAAGCACGTCTTCTGGGCCTACGGGCACGTCCCCGCGGGCTGGGACGGCGACCTCACCGAGGCCGTCGAGCGGCAGCTGGAGCGCTTCGCCCCGGGCTTCCGCGACCTGGTGCTGGCCCGCGCCACGGCCGGACCGCCGCAGCTCGCCGCCCGCAACCCCAACTACGTCGGCGGGGACATCGCCTGCGGCGCCGCCTCCGGCCTCCAGCTCCTGCTCCGCCCGAAGCCCACCCTGTTCCCGTACGCCACGGCCCACCCGGCCGTGTTCCTCTGCTCCTCGGCGACCCCGCCGGGCCCGGGGGTCCACGGGATGTCCGGCCACAACGCCGCCAGAGCGGTCTGGCGGCACCTGCGAAAGGCCTCGTGATGGTGCGCATCACCCTCGTCCAGGGCGACATCACCGCCGAGGAGGCGGACGCGGTCGTCAACGCTGCGAACTCCTCGCTGCTCGGTGGCGGGGGAGTGGACGGCGCCATCCACCGGCGCGGCGGCCCGGAGATCCTCGCCGCCTGCGAGGACCTGCGGCGCTCCCACTACGGCAAGGGCCTGCCGACCGGCCGCGCGGTCGCCACCACGGCGGGCCGCCTCCCGGCGGAGCACGTCATCCACACCGTCGGACCGGTCTGGTCGCGGGACGAGGACCGCTCGGAGCTGCTGGCCTCCTGCTACCGCGAGTCGCTGCGGGTCGCCGACGAGCTGGGTGCGCGTACGGTCGCGTTCCCCGCGATCTCCACCGGGATCTACGGCTGGCCGATGGACGACGGGGCCCGCATCGCGGTCGAAACGGTTCGCGCCACGCAGACGGCCGTCGAAGAGGTTCGCTTCGTCCTCTTCGACGCGGCGGCCTACGCGGCCTTCGAGGCTGCCCTGGCCTGACCTCGGGAGCGGTGTGGAGAATCCACCCGGGCCCGAGTCCCCGATGAGCAGCTCGGCGTGCACGGCGCAAGCGGCCGGCCGGGACCCCCGGTGCTCCGGCGGCCCGCCGCCCTACGGGAGGGCGGTCAGGCAGAACTGCACCAGCCCGGCGTCGACGTCGAGGACGATCTTCTTCATCTCGGACCACGGCGGGTGGAAGTCCATGCCCCACTCGATCGTGAAGGCGAGGATCTTGGTCCCGTTCGGGTGCACGATGTGGCGCGCGAAGGTGTAATCGTCGCTGGTTCCGCACGTCGGGTAGAGGTCGAAGGAGGGCTCGGGGGTGTACTCGACGCCGCGTACGCCCTTGAGCGCCTTGCAGAACCGCTCGGCGAGCACGGCGGAGTCGTCGTGGTCGGTCTTCGGGATGAACTCCGCGTAGAGCTGGTCGTTCTTCAGTCCGCGCTTGCCGTCGAAGGCGGGGTTCTGGAAGTTCCTGTTCGGGTCGCTGGACTGGCTGTTGTCGTCGCCCCACACATAGAGCATCTTCTGCGTGTAGCTGTGTACGTCGACGAACCACCGGGTGCGCACGAACTGGTCCAGGAGCCAGCGGACGTTGCGGGTCTCGGGCTCCGAGAAGGGCGAGGGCCCCTGGTACGTCTGGTTGGGGTCGGCCGGGTCGTCGGAGACACGGACCGGGGCGAGCGGATGGAAGGCGGTCCGGAAGTCGAAGAGGAAGTCGAAGTTGCGGTTGAGGTCGACGCCGACCGCGTCCGGGTTGCCGCCGGACTGAGCCGGGTTGCGGTTGCGCCGCCAGCCGTCGACGACGGTCTGGCTGTAGTGCCGGCCGTCCGGGTTGATCAGCGGAAAGACCACGAGGTCGAGTCCCTCCAGGATGCTGCGCACCTGGTCGGCGGTGAAGCGGGTGCCGCCGTACGCCAGGCCGGTGCCGCCGGCGTGGGCGTGCAGCAGGTCGGCTGCGAGGTTGACGAGGATCTCGCAACTGCCCCATTCACGGGCGTGTGCGCCACCGATCAGTACGGCGGTGGGCTTCGGCACCAGGGTGTGGATGCCGATCCGCAGGGCGTGGCAGGTCCGACCCTCGACGCTGGGCTCGGGCAGTTCGACGAGGTCGGAGGTGTTCGGGAAGGCGGCGGCCAGGCTGGTCACGCCGGACTCGACCTCGGTGATGTTCAGGTACGTCATGGCGTCGCTCCTAGGCGTCGTTCACCTTGAGGGCCAGTCCTTGCGGGACCGCGTCCGCAGGGGCGAACCTGTCCCCCTGGCCGACCTCGGCCTGGCGGGCGCGTCCGGTGGCGGTGGCGTCCTCGACGATGCTGGCCGTGACGCCGTCGCGTTCGAACGCGTCGGCCTGGTCGGCGGGTACGTAGGCGTCGATGGTGCAGCTGCCGTCCTCGTGCCGGCGGACGCGGCCGCCGACGTCGGGACGGGTCTCGCGCAGCAGCGCGCGGAGGGTGTCGGCGTCCCGGGCGGTGACCCGGACGCGCAGGATCGCGTATTCGTGGTGGGACATGACGGCCTCCCTGGGGCGCCGTCGGCCGATGTCGCTGACGTCGGCTGATGTCGACTTGGAGGTGGATTGCGTACGCATATGGGCGATGTGTACGTCGTATCCTCAGCGTGCGCCCCCGCCGTAGAACGCGTCAAGGGGCGCCTCGGGCATGCCGCTGAGCAGGCTGTCGAGGCCTTCGATCAGCTCGCGCTCGTCGTCGTACTCGGCGAGTTGCGGGACGAGCGCGCGCAGCCGCGGGTACTCGGCGGCGGGCAGCCGGTGCAGGCCGAGGCGCAGCATGACGTCCGGCTCGTCGGGGTTGTCGACCACCTGGCGCTTGTCCACGAGGAGGCAGCCGAGGATCCAGGCCGCGAACGTGCGGTAGATCGTCAGTGCGGTGGCGTCGTCGAAGCCGGCCCGGCCGAGGACGGCGAGGACGTGCTCGGTGAGCTGGAGCGCCGGTGCCGGGCGGCGGGCCACCGGCACGCTGAGCGGGCGGGTGGCCACCACGGGCAGGATCTCGGGGTGGGCGTGCACCGCGGCGGCGAAGGCGCGGGCGATCCGGCGCAGCTCCGCGCGCCAGGAGGGCGGGGCGGCCTCGGCCGAGGTGCGCAGCCGGTCGTTGACCTCGGTGAAGAAGGCCTCGACCAGGCCGTCGAGGAGCGCCTCCTTGCCGGCCGTGTACCGGTAGATGGCCATGGGCTCCACGCCCAGGTCGGTGGCCAGACGCCGCATGGTGAGCGCCGCGAGGCCCTCCCGGTCCACCAGCGCCACGGCCGCGGCGAGCACGAGGGGACGGCTGAGGCGCCGCCGCTTGTCGGGGGTACCCGGGTCCGGTCCGGCCATGTCCGCACTCCCGTCGCCCCGCCCGGCGACGCCCTCGGGCGTGCCGGGGCCGACCCGTGGATATGGGGATACACAGTATACTTACTCCAATATTGTACTTAAATGCACCCGTCGAGGCCGAAGGCGGCGCCGGGCCGTTGCCCCTGCCGCGCCCGGTCAGAGGCGGCGCGCCGAGCTGCCCGGGGTGGGGCGGGGGTAGGTGCGGGACTGCTTCACGCTGCCGTACGCGAAGCTCGACTCGATCGAGGCGATCCCCGGGATGGCGTGGATCCGGTGGCGCACCAGGGATTCGTACGCCTCCAGGTCCTCGATGACCACCCGCAGCAGGTAATCGCTGCTGCCCGCCATCAGGTAGCAGTCCTGGATGTGCTCGATGACCGCGACGTGCTCCTCGAACAGCCGGACCGCCCCCGCCGTGTGCCGCTCCAGGCGGATGCGGACGAAGACGGTGATCGGCAGCCCGAAGGCGACCTGGTCGACCATCGCCGTGTAGCCGCGGATCAGGCCCGCCTCCTCCAGCCGGCGGACGCGGCGCAGACAGGGCGAGGGGGAGAGCCGCACCCGGTCGGCGAGGTCCTGGTTGGAGAGCCGGCCGTCGGCCTGCAACTCCCGGATGATCTGCAGATCGACCGCGTCCATGGCCACGTTCCGGCGCTCCTCGGCTGTTTTTCGCCACTCCTTGGCAGATTCTGCCCCAAACGTATGTCCGAGCGGCAGAACTGGCAATCGGCTGCCCCGCCCCAGGCCCTAGCGTTGCCAGGGAGCGGACCGGACCGGTCCGTGTATCAGAGGCTGGAGTCACTTCCTTGGTCGCGACGAACACCACCCGAGCGGCCGAGCCTCCCCGCACGGTGAGCGAGCCGGCCGGACACCCCGGTCGGCTCGGGCTCTCCCCCCAGGCCCGGGGCATGGCGGCGCTGCTGGTCACGGTGGCCATCTGGGCCGCCTTCGCCCTCAGCGCCCGCGCCCTGAGCGCCTCCACGCTGCTCCCCGCCGACGCGGCACTGCTGCGCTTCGGGGTGCCGCTGCTCGTCCTGGCGCCCGCCCTGTGGCGTCGGCGCCGGCGGATCGCCGCCGTGCGGCCGGGTGCGGCCGCCAAGATCATCTGTGGCGCCGGGGTGCCCTTCTTCCTGGCCGCCATGCACGGCGGCGCCCTCACCTCGGCGGCCTTCGTCGGCTCGATCGTCCCCGGGATGGTCCCGCTCTTCGTCGCCGCCCTGATGGCCGCCCGGGGCCGCGGCCTGCCCCGGGGGACGCAGATCGCCGGGCTCGCGCTGATCGCGCTCGGTGTGGCCGCCCTGGTCTGGCGCTACGTGGTCCCGGTCGACGCCGACGTCCTGGAGGGCGCCGGCACCCTGCTGGTGGCCAGCGGCCTGTGGGCCCTGTACACGGTGGGCCTGCGCGACGTGGACCTCGACCCCGTCGGCTCGATCGGCCTCCTGTGCCTGCCCTCCTTCGCGGTGATCGGCCTGCTGGTGCTGACCGGGGTGCTCCCCAGCGGCCTCGCCCACGCGGCGGGCGGCGACATCGCGCTGTTCCTCGTGGTGCAGGGGCTCGGCGTCGGACTGTGCGCCGGCCTCCTCTACGCCTTCGCCATCCGCCGGCTCGGCGCGGAGCGCAGCTCCGTCGTCGGCAGCCTCAGCCCCGTGGCCGTCGTCCTCCTCGCCATCCCGCTGCTCGGCGAGTCCCCGACCACCGCCGTGCTGATCGGCGTCCCCCTGATCACCGCCGGCGTCGTGCTCGCCAACCGCCGTTCCGCCGGCGCCCGTTCCGCCACCGCCCGCCCCCACCCCCGCCCCGAGGTTCCCGCAGATGCTTGAGCTCCTCCCGCCGCCGCCCACCGACCCGCTGTGGGACCTGACGTACGAGTTCGGTTCCGACGAGCGCGCCGAGCGGCTCAATCTGGTCCTCGGCGTCTACCGCGACCCCTCCGGCCGCACCCCCGTCATGGCCGCCGTGCGGGAGGCCGAGATCCGCCTCGCGGAGCGCTCGGAGTCCAAGGAGTACCGGGGGTTGTCCGGCAACGCCGCCTTCAACCGCGCCCTGCTCGCCATGGTGCTGGGACCGGGCGCGGAAGCCGACCGGGCCGCGGCCGTCCAGACCGTCGCCGGCTCCGGCGCGCTGCGGCTGCTGGCCGACCTGATCTGCCGGACCCGCCCGGGGACCACGGTGTGGATCAGCGACCCGGCGTACGTGAACCACCGGCCGATCCTGGAGGCCGCCGGGCTCCGGGTGCGTACGTACGGCTGGTGCGACGACGAGGGCGGCTTCGACTCCGAGGGCGTCCTCGCGGAGCTGGAGCGGGCGGGACGCGACGACGTCGTCCTGCTCCAGGGGTGCTGCCACAACCCCACCGGAGCCGACCCCTCCGGGGAGGACTGGGCGGCGCTGGCCGAACTGGCGGTGCGGGGCGGCTGGGTCCCGTTCGTCGACCTCGCCTACCACGGGCTCGGCGACGGCCTGGAGGCCGACCTGTGGGCCACGCGCCATCTGGCCGCGCGGGTCCCGGAGATGCTCATCGCCGTCAGCTGCTCGAAGAATTTCGGCCTCTACAGCGACCGCACCGGCTGCGCCATCGTCCTCGGCGCGTCGGACCGTTCTGTGCGGCACGCCGAGACGGCCCTGCAGAACGCCGCCCGCACCCTGTACTCGATGCCGCCCGAGCACGGAGCCGCCGTCGTGACGACCGTCCTGGAGGACGACGGCCTGCGGGCCCTGTGGCGGGCCGAACTGGACGTCATGCGGGACAGGATCGAAGCCAACCGGTCGGAACTGACCGCCCTCCTGAGCGCCCGGGGCCACGAGGTCCAGGCCCGGTCGCTCGCGCGGCAGCGCGGCATGTTCTCGATGCTCCCGCTCACGTCGCAGGAGATGCTCCGGCTGCGCAGGGAGCACGCGATCTACGGAACCACCGCCGGCCGGATCAACATCGCGGGCATTCCGGCCGACCGGATCCCTTGTCTCGCGCGCGGCATAGCGGCGGTTCTCGGGACGCGTTGACGTTCCCCCGTACCGCCCCACGGCTCCGTTCCGGCCGCGGTCCGACCGGACCGCGGCCGGAATGCCGGGGTGAATGGCCGGATAGAACGTACGTCGAACAGGCGGGAGTTGGGCGTGTGGCATCATGGCCGCGTTGTCCGACCGCTGGGTTCGCCGGAGGACTGAGGGATGAAGTTACCTGGCACCGGATTACCGGCGTCGGAGGACAGGCGGCTCAGGCGCCGCCTCAAGAAGGTCCGTCATACGTGTGAGGCCCTGCTCGCGGAGTGGGGCATGGAACACGGCTGTGGAATCGACGAACTCCTGCGCGACCTCAGCGAGCGCCGCCAACGTCCCATCCATCTGCTGGCGACGCCCTTCCCCGAACGGCACTTGTTCGGAATCTGGCTGAAAATGGATGACTTCGACGTCATCGTGTTCGAGCAGGCGGCAACGCCTTCACACAAAGAACACATCATCGCGCACGAACTCGCCCACATCGCTTTCGACCACAGCGGCTCGGTGCGACTCGACCGGAACGATGCGGGCGATCCGAGCCTGCTCCTGCCCGACGTCGAGCCCGAAGCCGTGCGGGGCATGCTGATGCGCTCCCGCTACAGCGACGACGAGGAGCAGGAGGCCGAGACGATGGCCTCGCTGATCCTGGCCCGCGCCGCCAAGCGCTGGACGGAACCGGCCTGGGGCGTCCCGGACGAGGCCGCCGAGATCGTGGCCCGCATCGAGAGCGGACTCGGCCGACCCGACCAGGGACCCGCGTGATCTACACGGTCCTCGCGTGGGTCTGCGCCTTCGTGGGCCTCGCCGCCTTCGGCTACCGCCTCCCCGACCTGCTGAGCCGCCGGCGCGACGTCGCCCTGTGGGCCCTGTGCACCTACTTCCTCTGCTCCGGGATCAGCTTCCTCGTCGACCTGGACCAGCTGCGGCTGCACATCTCCGGCTTCTTCGGGCTGGCGAACATCACCTCCCTGATCACCCAGGCGGCGGTGGTCGTGCTCACCGCGGCCCAGCAGGTGGTCCTCGTCTACTGGTCCGCGCCCCCCGCCGAGGCCCCGCGGATGGCCCGCCGCCGCGTCCTCGTCTTCGGCGCGGCCCTGGCCGTGCTGGTGGTCTCCTCCTTCGTCGTCGGCCCCGTGGCCCACTCCGAGACGGCCACCTCCACCATCCTGCTCAGCATCCAGCACGGCGGTTACGCGCTCTACATGTCCTTCTACCTGCTGGTGTGCGCCGTCGGGCAGTTCGAGACGGTGCGGCTGTCACTGCGCTTCACCGGGATGGTCAACCGCCAGTGGCTCAAGGTCGGCATGCGCACGGTCACCGTCGGCGCCAGCCTGATCCTGGTCTACTGCGTCACCCGGGGCATCCAGATCGCGGGCACGCGCCTGGGCTTCGACGCGGCCGCCCTCGACCCCGTCCAGTGGACCAGCGGCAGCGTCGGCGCACTGCTGCAGATCGCCGGCTGGACCATCCCCTCCTGGGGCATCCACATCACGCGCGCCCGGGGCTGGATCCGCAGCTACCGTTCGTACCTGCGGCTGCGGCCCCTGTGGTGGGCGCTGTACCAGGCGTCGCCCGACATCGCCCTCGACCCGCCGAGGTCCTGGCTGGGCGACCTGGTCCCGCCCCGCGATCCCCAGTACAGCCTCTACCGGCGCGTGATCGAGATACGGGACGGACAGCTGATCCTGCGCACCGCGCTCTCGATGGCGGAGTTCACCCGCGTCGCGCGCTCGCTGGACCTTCCCGAGGACCCCACCTCCCCGCTCGGCGAGGCCCTCCAGGTGCGCGCCGTCCTGAGCCGTCCCGCCGAGGAGCGGGCCGAGCGTGCGGAGCGGGCCGACGCCGAGTCCGACATCCCGGCGCGGCCGCCCTACGAGGACTTCCGCGACGAGGTGGAATGGCTGACCAGGGTCGCGGACTCCTTCAACGCCCTCGGCCAGAGCCGTCCCGGTCCGGTCGGCGCCGGCCTGCTGTCATGACGCCGCCCGCCGTGTCCGCGGCCGCGGCCCTGGCCGCCGTCCGTCGCCTCGTGACCCTCGACACCGAGCGGGGGGCGACCGCCGCCGTACCCGCCGTACGGGAGACCGTGCGGCGGATCCCGGAGCTGTCGGCCGACCCCGGCGCGCTGTCCGACCGGGACGCCGACCGGCTCGCGGCCCTCGCCGAACTGGCCGAGGTCATCGGCTGGATCCTCTTCGACGCCGGCCGCTACCGTCCGGCCCACCGGATGAACGCGCGGGCGCTCGCCCTCGCCCGGCTGTGCGGCGACCGCTGGATGGCGCGGCTGGTCCTGCTCAACCACAGCATGCTCACCACCCACACGGGCCACCCGCGTGCCGCACTGCTGAGCGCGGACCGGGTGCGCGGGCCCCGCCCGCTGCCCGCCCGCGTCGCCGCCCTCGTCCTGGTCCGCCGCGCTCACGCGACCGCCCTGCTCGGCGCGCGCTCCGAGGCCCTGGAGCTGATCGCCCGCGCCCGGAGCCGGTTCCTGGACGGCGTCTCGCACCGCGACCCGCACTGGGCCTGGTGGATCGACGAGGCCGAGCTGCTGGGCCACCACGGCTGGGTCGAGGCCAGGCTGCGCCGCTGGGACCGGGCCATCCCCCTGCTGCACCAGGCGGCCACCGCCCCCGGACCCGCCTACCGGCACCTGTTCACGGCGGAGCTGCTCTCCGCCCTGGCGGGGGCCGGGGCGTGGCGGGAGGCCGAGGACCTGATCGCGGAGGTGGCGCCGCGCGCCGCGGGCATCGGGTCGGTCCGCACGACCGAGACCCTCGGCCGGACGGCGGCGGGCCTGCGCGGGTGCGCGGGTGCGCCGGGCGGCGTACGGGACGCCGCGGACTTCCTGCTGGAGTCGCTGCCCGCCTGAGCGCCGCCCGGACCGGGGGAGGCCCCCGCGCGGACCCGGCCCGGCCGCGACCCGACCTGATCCGCCACGACACCCCCCGAACCGAACCGACCCCCACGACCCGACACGACCCGAACCGACCCGACACGACAGACAGGACGACGACATGCGATCCATCCGGATCTCGACGCCCGCGGCCGCCTTCCTGGCGGCGGCGGCCCTCCTCTTCGCACTGGGCGGCCCCGCTTCGGAGGCCGCCTTCGGCACGCACGAGGCCTCGGCGGCGAGCGAGCAGACCGTCGCCGAGGACGGCAGCCCGTACATCGCGACGCACCTCTACTTCGGCACCGGGCGGCACAACGGCAACCCGCCGATCACCGAAGAGGAGTTCATGAAGTTCGTGGCCGACGTGATCACCCCGCGCTTCCCCTCCGGGCTCACCCTCCAGGAGGCCCGGGGACAGTGGCGCGACAAGGAGGGCGACATCAACCGCGAGAGATCGTACGAGCTGACCGTGATGTACCCGGTGCGCGAGGCCCACGCCCGCAACGCCGACATCGAGTACATCCGGCGCCTGTACTGCAAGACCTGGGAGCTGGAGTCGGTCGGCCGCGCCGACGTGCGCGCGCAGGTGGACTTCTGACCGGCCGGCCGGCCCGCTGACCGGGGCGGCGCGGCACGTGGCGGGACGTGCGGGACGGAGCCGGCAGCTCCTCGCGCCCACCGGAACCCGCCCCGCCCGCCCCGGCACGCGCCGGGTCTGATCCGGGGGCAGCATGGAGGCATGAGCACGGCCGGGGGCCCCCCGCGCAGCGCCGAGCTCCGGCTGGCCGTCGCCATGCGGGGCGGGGTCAGCCTCGCCGTCTGGATGGGCGGGGCCTGTTGTGAGATGGCCCGGCTGCGGGCGGCGGCGCCCGGCCCCGCCGACGGGCCACCGCGCCCCGAGAGCCCCGGCACGGCCGTCTACCGCGGCGTACTCGAACGCTGCGGCTACCGGGACGTGGAGATCGACGTCATCGCCGGGACCAGCGCCGGCGGTCTCAACGGGGTGCTGCTCGCATGCCACTTGGTGTACGGCATGCCCTTCGGCCCCGGCGTCCGCGACCTGTGGCTCCACCTCGGGGACCTCGAATCCCTGCTCCGCCGCTCGACCCCCTTCCACGTCCCCGCCTCCCTGATGCAGGGCGACGAGGTGTTCTACGCGGGCCTGCGCCGCGCCCTGGACGAGCTCCTCGTCGAAGCGCCCGGACCCGGGCCCGGGCCCGCCCCGCGCCCCGCCGCATCGCTGCGGCTGATCCTGACCGCGACCCGGCTGCGCCCCCGCCCGGACCGGGTGCGGCCGACGCTCGGGCAGCCGCTGCTCGTCGGCCGTTCCAACGCCTACTTCCGCTTCCGCCACCGCCAGGGCCTCACCGACTTCCCCGCGGACCCCGCCGCCCGCGGCCCCGCCCTGGACCGGCTCGCGTACGCCGCCCGGACCTCCTCCTCCTTCCCCGGGGCCTTCGAGCCGGCCAGGCCGTACGTGGGCAACGAGCCGCCCCCGCCCGGCGCCCCGGCCCGCGTCGACATGCGCGGGGTGAGCAGCGAGACGGGCCACTGCGACGAGAACCTCGGCGGCTGCGCCGAGCTGGTCGACGGCGGCCTGCTGGACAACATCCCCGTCGCCTGGGCGGTCCGGGCCATCGCCGGAGCGCCCGTCACCCGCCCGGTCGACCGCTGGCTGCTGTTCCTCCAGCCCGTACCCCCCTTCCCGCCGCCCCCCGAGCGGGGCACCGCCGACCGCGCCACCCGCCTCGTGCGGATCGCCGCGAAGTCGTTCGCCGTGACCTGCTCGCCGCCCTGCGCCAGCGCGAGATCCTCGACGAGGAGCTCCCACTGATCGCCGCCCTGGACTCCGGCGGCATCCGCTCGGGCAACCGCCCCGACCTCCCCGCCCGCCCCCACCCCTCCCGGCCGACGGCGCGCCTTCGAGCAGGCCCTCGCGGCCTTCCGGGCCATCGGCGCCGAGGACGTCTCCCGGCTGGTCCGCGTCCGCGACCCGCGCCGCGCCGCGCTGCGCACCGGCCTGCTCGTCTGGCCGGCCGTCCAGCCCTCCGGCAAGGCGGCGGCGCACGCCGTACAGGGGGTGCTCGGGCTGATCAAGCCGCTGGTCTGGCTGACGCCGCTGGTCTGCGTCCTCGTGCCCGCGAGCGCCCTCGCCGCCGTCGCCCTCATGTGGACCGCAGCCGCCTTCGGCTCCGGCCGGTGGGCCTCGCTCCCCGCCCACGTGCCGCTCTGCGCCTTCGCCACGACCGCGCTCGGGCCGCCGTCGCGCGGCTGCGGCCCCGGTGGCCGCTGCCCGCCGTGCTCGCCGCCGGGGCGGTGGTCCTGGCCCTGCCGCCACTGGTCCTGGCACTGGCCCGGTCGTACGGCGCGAGCGTGCCGGGCGGCGCCCCCGCCCGGCTCCTGGTCGTCGGCCCGGCCTACGCGCTCGCCTGCGCCCTCGTCCTGCGGATCGGCGCCGCCCGCCCCTGGTACACCGTCGCGGCGGCGGCCGCCGCCGACGGGGCCCTCGCCTGCGCCGTCCCGTCCGGGCACGTCCCGCAGGCGGGCTGGTGGGCCGCGCTGGCCTTGTACCTCGTCCTCCTGTGGACCACCTTCGTCATGCCGTGGCTCTATCCGGACACTGCGCCCCGGGCCGAGCCCTCGGATAGGGTGAATCGGTAGGAATCGGACCCCCCGGGGTGAGGTCGGTGCATTGGACACGTACCAGTCGACGAGCGAGGTGCCCGATCCGCCGGCGGCGGCCGTCGGGTACGCGGGCGTACTGCGCGAGCTGCTGCCGATCGCCCTGTGGCGGGAGGACGCGGACGGCCGCGTCGTGGAGTGGTCGCTGGCCGCCCAGGACCTGCTCGGCCACCGCCCCGAGGACATCCTCGGCCGGCCCGGCGACAGCGTCCTCGTACCGGAGGCCAACCGCGAACTCGCCCGGGACCTGACCCGCCGGGTCCAGGCCGGGGAGACCGTCGTCGGCACCCTGCCCGTGCGCCACCGCGACGGCCACCGGGTGACGATGGAGATGTGGATCGTGCCCGCCGCCGACCCGCAGGGCCGTATGGGTGCCATGCTCATCGCCGTCGAGACCTCCGAGGTCCTGCACATGCGGGACTCCCTCGCCGCCCTCCAGAGCCTGTTCACCCAGTCGCCGATCGGCCTGGCCACCCTCGGCACCGACCTGCGCTTCCTGCGCGTCAACGACGCCCTCGCCCGGATGAACGGCGCCTCCGCCGCCGAGCACCTCGGCCGGCGCCTCACCGAGGTCGTGCCCGGGGTCAACGCCGTCGCCCTGGAGGCCACCATGCGCCGGGTGCTGGAGTCCGGCACCGCCGTCGTCGACGTCCGCCGCACCGGCCGCACCCCCGCCGACCCCGACCACGACCACACCTGGTCCTGCTCCTACGCCCCGCTGCTCGACGGCTCAGGCCGCCCCCTCGGCGTGATCGCCTCCCTCATCGACATCACCGAGGGCCAGCGGGCCCAGCTGGAGGCCGAACGCGCCCGCGCCCGCTTCGCCCGCCTCGCCGAGGCCGGCACCCGCATCGGCACCACCCTGGACCTGCGCCAGACCGCCCAGGAGATCGTCGACCTGCTGGTGCCGGAGCTCGCCGACTCGGCCGACGTACAGCTCCTCGAATCGGTACTGGAACCCGACGAGGCCGGCGCCTCCTCCCAGGGGCTCCTGCGCAGGCTCGCGGCGGTCTTCCCCGACCCCTTCGCGCCGACCGCCCGGCTCAAGCCCGGCCAGACCTTCCGGATCCCGGCCGGCACGGCCTACGAACGGGTCATCGAGGACGGCATCCCGATGAACCTCTACAGCGCCGACGTCCCCGCGCTGATCACCGACCCCCGGGCCGACGAGCTGCGCGCCTACCTCGCCTCCCTGGGCTGCGCCCGCATGGTCCCCCTGGTCGCCCGCGGCAAGGTCCTGGGCGCCGTCGCCGTGACCCGGCTGCGCGGACGCGAGCCCTTCGACGAACAGGACTGCGTCCTCGTCGACGAACTCGTCGCCCGCGCCGCCCTCAACATCGACAACGCCCGCATGTACACCACCCAGCGCAGGGCCGCCCTCACCCTCCAGCGCAGCCTCACCAACAGCGCCCTCCCCGAGGTCCCCGGCCTGGAACTCACCGGCCGCTACCTGCCCGCCAGCGACCACGACGTGGGCGGCGACTGGTTCGACGCCATCCGGCTGCCCGGCGGCCGCACCGGCCTGGTCATCGGCGACGTGATGGGCCACGGCATCCACGCGGCCGCCGTCATGGGCCAGCTGCGCACCGCCGTGCGCACCCTCGCCCGCCACGACGTGCCGCCCGACCGGATGCTCCGCTCCCTGGACGCCGCCGTCGCGGACCTCGGCCAGGACGAGATGGCCACCTGCGTGTACGCCGTCCACGACCCGGCGGCCGGCGGCTGCTCCATGGCCCGCGCCGGCCACCCGCCGCCCGCCGTGGCCGCCGCCGACGGCACGGTCTCCTTCCTCCAGGGCCCGCCCGGGACCCCGCTGGGCACCGGCGGCCGGGACTTCCCCGTCCAGGAGGTCCCGCTGCCCCCCGGGACCCTGCTCGCCCTCTACACCGACGGGCTGATCGAAGCCCGCGACCGGGACCTCGACGAGGGCCTGGAACGCCTCGCGCGGGCCCTGCGGCGGGCCGCACAGCCCCTGGAGGCACTGTGCGAGGACATCCTGGCCGGGCTGCTGCCCGCGGCGCCCCAGGACGACGTCGCGGTGCTCCTGGCCCGCCCCCGCCCGCTCTGACACAGGCGGCCCGTCGGCCTGTCGGCCCGTCGGCCCGCCGCCGGGCACCTGCCGGTCGTCACCGGGAACCGGCCCGCCGCCCGGCACCGGGCCGCCCGGGGGTCCGTGCCCGTGCCCCCGTCACCAGGCCAGGTCCTCCAGCGCGTCCGGATCCAGCACCCCGGGCAGCGCCGGCCCGTCGCCGTCCGACGGCGACAGCTCCGCCCAGATGACCTTGCCGCGCTCCGCGTACCGGGTCCCCCACCGGTCGGCGTACTGCGCGACCAGGAACAGCCCGCGCCCGCCCTCGTCGGTGGTGGTCGCGTACCGCAGGTGCGGGGAGGTGCTGCTGCCGTCGGACACCTCGCAGATCAGGTTGCGGTCCCGCAGCAGCCGGACCCGGATCGGCTCGTTCCCGTACCGGATGGCATTGGTGATCAGCTCGCTGAGCACCAGCTCGGCCGGGAAGGAGACCTCCTCCATCCCCCACGCGGCCAGCTGCGCCGAGGCCTCCCGGCGCACCCGCGAGACGGCCACCGGGTCGCCGGGCACCTCCCATTCCGCGATCCGGCCGGGATCGAGCCGTCGCGTGTCGGCGATCAGCAGCGCGATGTCGTCGCTCGGCGCCGGGAACAGCAGCGCGGCCAGGACGTCCGCGCAGGCCTGCTCGGGGCTGCGGCCGGTCTGCGACAGGGTCTCCCGCAGCACCGCCAGCCCGGCGCCGAAGTCCCGGTCGCGGTCCTCCAGCAGCCCGTCCGTGAACAGCACGAGCCGGCTCCCCTCGGGCAGTACCAGCCCCGCCGTCTCGAAGGGCATGCCGCCCACCCCCAGGGGGAGCCCGGCCGGCAGCTCCGGGAACTCCACCCGCCCGTCGGCGTGCACCAGGGCGGGACCCGGGTGGCCGGCACTGGCCATCGTGCACTGCCCGGAGACCGGGTCGTACACCGCGTAGAGGCAGGTGGCGCCGGTGATCCCGGCGGTCTCCTCCACCTCCGGGCCGTCGCCCGCGCCGAGGTCCCCGCCGTTGCCCGCGGCCGGCATGCCGTTCTCCAGCTGGTCGATCCGGTCGATCAGCTCGTCCAGGTGTCCCAGCAGCTCGTCGGGCGGGATGTCCAGGGTGGAGAAGTTGTGCACGGCGGTCCGCAGCCGGCCCATGGTGGCCGCGGCGTGCACCCCGTGCCCCACGACATCGCCCACCACCAGCGCCACCCGGGCCCCCGGCAGCGGGATCACGTCGAACCAGTCCCCGCCCACCCCCGCCTTCGCGGGCAGGTAGCGGAAGGCCACGTCCACCGCGCTCAGGTCCGGCAGCACCCGGGGCAGCAGACTGCGCTGGAGGGTCACGGCGGTGGCGTGCTCGCGGGTGAAGCGGCGGGCGTTGTCGATGGACACGGCGGCCCGTGCCCCCAGCTCCTCGGCGAAGGACAGGTCCTCCTCGTCGAAGGCCTCGGGCGAGTCGGCGGCCCGCCAGAAGTTGGCCATGCCGAGGACCACGCCCCTCGCCTGGAGCGGTACGGAGATCAGCGAATGGAGTCCGTAGTCGAGGGCGATCCGGGTCCCGGCGGCGTCCTGGGCCCGCCAGCCCATGGCGGCGTGCAGGTCGGCGGCGAGCACCGCGTGCCCGGCGTCCAGGGCGGCCGCCATCGGAGCGGTCGGCACCACGAAGCGGATGACGTCCCCGACCGGCTGGAGCGGCTGGTCGCTGCGGACCCCGGTCATGGCCGCCCGCCGCATCTCGGTGTGCACCCCGGAGGCCGCAGAGGGCTCGTCCCCGCGCAGCACCGGCTCCAGCAGTTCGACGGTGACGAAGTCGGCGAAGCGCGGGACGGCCACCTCCGACAGCTCCTCGGCGGTGCGCACCACGTCCAGGGTGGTCCCGATGCGCACCCCGGCGTCGTAGAGCAGCTGGAGCCGCTGCCGGGCCACCTCGGCGCGGCCGGAGAGCGCCGAGAGCTCCGTGGTGTCGCGCAGGGTCATGACGCTGCCCGACGGCCGCCCGCCGGAGGGCTGGGTGGGCCGTACGTTGACGGCCAGCAACCGGTCGCCCGCCAGGTGGACCTCGTCGGTGGCGACCCGGTCGGAGACCAGCAGTTCGGTGGTGCGCGGATCGAGGCCGAGGTCGGCCACGTGTCGCCCTTCGGCGTCGGGGGGCAGGTCCAGCAGCCGTCGGGCCTCGTCGTTGGCGAGCAGCAGCCGGTGGTCGGCGTCGACGATGAGCACGCCCTCGCGCACCGCGTGCAGCACCGCCTCGTGGTGCTCGTTCATCCGGGCCATGTCGGCCGCGCCCAGGCCCCGGGTCTGGCGCCGCAGCCGCCGGCTGACCAGGGCGGCGCCCGCGGTCCCCAGCAGCAGGGCCCCGGCGGCCGCGCCGAGCAGCAGTGGCAGCTGCCCGCCCAGCGCCTGGCCGACGTTGCGCACGTCGATGCCGGTGGCGACCAGTCCGACGACCTTTCCCTGCGCGTCGCGTACGGGCACCACGGCGCGGACCGCGTCGCTGGGCTTGCCCGAGAAGACCTCGGTGAACGACTGTCCGGCCGCCGCGCGGGAGAAGTCGCCCGTGGCGCGCTTGCCGATCAGCTCGGGCCGGGAGTCGGTGTAGCGGATGCCGTCCTTGGTCATGACGGCGATGAAGTCGAGGCCGGAGCCCCGGCGGGCGCCCTCCGCCAGGGGCTCCAGCCTGGCCGTCGGGTCGGGGGAGGCCAGGGCGGCGGGCAGGCCGGGGGCGTGGGCGAAGGCCTCGGCGGCGGCCAGGGAGCGGTTGCGGGCGTCCTGCCTGCTGTCGTAGCGGGCCTGGAACACCAGGGCGAGCGTGGCGGCGACGATCAGCACCAGCACGATCGCCGCCTGGAGCGCGAAGACCTCACCGGAGAGGCTGCGGCGGGCCAGGGAGAGGCGCGCGGGCAGGCTCTCCGGCCGCGCGTCACCGTCCTGACCCGAACGTCCGGTCATGAGCCCTTTCTAACACTGTCGCCGCCCCGGGGTGCGGCGGCGGGGACGACGGACGCGGCGGACGCCGCCGCACGGTAGGCGCGCGGGCTCACACCGACGTGGGTGGCGAAGTGCTGGCGGAAGGTGACCTCGCTGGCGAACCCGGCCCTCCGGGCCACCTCGGGGACCGGATGGTCGGTGCGTTCCAGCAGCTTGCGGGCCTCGTCCAGGCGGTGCCGCAGCAGCCACTTGTGGGGCGTGGTGCCGGTGGCGGCGGCGAAGTGCCGGGCGAAGGAGCGGGGGGACATGCCGGCCCACCGCGCCAGCGTGGCCACGTCCAGCGGCTCGTGCAGCCGGCGCAGGGCCTGTTCCCTTACGGCGGCCAGCGCCTCGGCCGTCCGGTCGGCCGACGGGGTGGGCCGGTCCAGGTATTGGGCGTGGTCCCCGGTGCGGAAGGGGCCTGTCACCATCGAGCGGGCGATCGCGGCGGCCGCCTCGGACCCGTGGGCCTCGCGCACCAGGTGCAGGCACAGGTCGATGCCGGAGGCCACCCCGGCGGAGGTCCACAGCCGGTCGTCCTCCACGTAGAGCGGGGCCTCCTCGACCAGCACCTCGGGGTAGCGGGCGGCGAGCTGCGGGGCGAGCCACCAGTGGGTCACCGCGCGGCGCCCGTCGAGCAGTCCGGCCTCGGCGAGGACGAAGGCCCCCGCGCACAGGGCGGCCACCGGCACGCCCCGGGCGTGCGCCGCCCGCAGCGCGGCCAGCACCGGCTCGGGCGTCGGGTCGGCGGGCTCGGCCAATGCCGGTACGACGATCAGATCGGCGGTGCCGAGCCAGTCGATGCCCCGGTCGGGGGTGAGGGTGAGCCCGCCGGGCAGCGCGATCGGACCGCTCTCCAGCGCGCAGCGGCGCAGTTCGAAGGGCGGCACCCCGACCCGGGCACGGTCCGGGCCCCAGACCTCGGTGATGACGGCGAGGTCGAAGCTGCGGATCCCGGGCTGGGCGACGATCGCGACGCGGTGCATGCGGAAACTCTGCCAGAACCGGTTGGCGAGGAACTGCCAGGCTGGCAGGATCCCATCGTTCGTGGACTCCGGAGCCACTGGGACGGCCCCCGCCCGACGGCCACGATGGAGCCATGAACGAGACCGCGATCGAGATCGCCCCCGACAGTGCCCTGATCGTCATCGACGTCCAGAAGGGCTTCGACGACGCCTCCTTCTGGGGTCCGCGCAACAACCCGGCCGCGGAGGAGAACATCGCCGCGCTGATGGACGCCTGGCGGCAGTCGGGCCGCCCCGTGGTCCTCGTCCGGCACGCCTCCGTGCACCCCGGCTCCGTCCTCGCCCCGGACCGGCCCGGGTACGCCCTCAAGGACTTCGTCGAGGAGCGCCGCCACGACGCCCCGCTGATCACCAAGACCGTCAACTCGGCCTTCTACGGGACCCCCGACCTGGCGGCCTGGCTGACGGCCCGCGGCATCGGCCAGCTGGTCGTCGTGGGGATCCAGACCAACATGTGCGTCGAGACCACCGCCCGCATGGCCGGGAACCTCGGCTACGACGTGCTCGTACCGCTGGACGCCACCCACACCTTCGACCTCGCGGGCCCGGCGGGCCTGTCCCTGACCGCCGACGAGCTGGCCACCGCCACCGCGGTCAACCTCCAGGGCGGCGGCTTCGCCAGGGTCGTGACGACGGCCGGCCTGCTCTCCGCGACCCACGCCGCCACGCTCGGCGCCTAGCACCGCACCCGGCGCGACGGCCCGCCCCCGTCCACCCGGTACCGGACCGGGTCCACCGACCCCACTTTCCCGGCCCCGGGGGTCCGGGCCCGGTTTCCCGGTGTCCGGCACCGGTTTCTCGGCCCCCGGGGGCCCGGGGGCCCCCCCCCGGAGGCGGGTGCTTCCCCCCGCCCCCGCCCCCCCCCCCCCCCCCCCCCCCCCCCGTAGCGGGGGGCCCGGGGCCACGGGGCCGTGCTCCGGGAGGAACTCAGAGCACGTCGGCGGCGATGTTCTCCGCGACCCGCTCCAGCAGGGGACCGGCGTTCGGGATGGACTTGGCCGGGTCGGGCTCCAGGTCCGTCAGCGGGTAGGCCCGGCGGATGCCGGCGCCCTCCAGGGCCTCCTGGGACAGCAGCAGTCGCCCGCAGACGGCCACGACCGGCTTGCCGGCGGCCCGCGCCGCGGCGGCGACGCCCGCCGGGGCCTTGCCGTGCAGGGTCTGCTCGTCCAGCGAACCCTCACCGGTGATCACCAGCGTGGCGCGCTCCAGCGCCGGGGCGAAGCCCAGCACCTCCAGCATCAGCTCGATACCGGGACGGAACGTGGCGCCGAGCAGCAGCGCACCGTAGCCGATGCCACCGGCCCCGCCCGCGCCCGGCAGCACCGCGCACTCGGCGGCCTTCGGGCCGATCGCCTTCTCCAGCACCAGCGCGAAGTGCGCCAGCGCCGCGTCGAGCGTCGCCACGTCCTCGGGCGATGCGCCCTTCTGCGGGCCGTAGACCGCCGCGCAGCCCTTCGGGCCGGTCAGCGGGTTGTCCACGTCGCTGGCCAGAACGAAGTCCACCTCCGCGAAGCGGGGGTCGATCCCGGACAGGTCCGCGGAGGCCAGCCCGGCCAGCGCGCCGCCGCCCGGACCGACCGGTTCGCCGTTCGCGTCCAGGAACACCGCGCCCAGCGCGGCCAGCATGCCCGCGCCGCCGTCGGTGGTGGCGCTGCCGCCCACACCGAAGACGATCGAGCGCGCCCCCGCGTCCAGCGCGGCCTTGAGCAGCTCGCCGGAACCGTACGTGGTCGCCGTCAGCGCCGCGAAGGTGCCCGCGGGCAGCAGCTGGAGGCCGGAGGCCTCCGCCATCTCGACCACCGCGGTGCCCTCGCGCAACGCGAACGCGGCCGTGACCTGGTCGCCGAGGGGGCCGGTGACCCGTACCTCCCGGCGTTCGAACCCGGCCGCGACAGCGGCCGCGACGGTCCCGTCGCCGCCGTCCGCGACGGGGAGGGTCTCGATCTCCACGTCCGGTACGGCCTTGCGGAGCCCCGCCGTCACCCGCTCCGCGACCTGAACGGCCGTGAGCGAACCCTTGAATTTGTCCGCGGCGATGAGCACGCGCGCGGCCTCAGTTACTGCTCCGTCCGTCACCTTGCTAATCCCTTGCTATCGAACAGTGCAGTCGCGCCACCCCGAGCTTATCCGGAGGATCCTCCTATGCGCATGAGTGGCCTGGGCCACATGCGGCGCGCCATGCGTCTAAATACGGATATACGCCTGCATAGTGTGGCCGCATGAGCACGGAATCGTTGGAACAGCAACCTCCGGATCCCCGGGGAGAGGGGGCCGAGGCCCCGGCGGACGGTGTGCCCGACCGCACCGTCGTCGTCATCGGGGTGGTCACGGTGCTGGCCGTCGTCGCCTGGGCGGCCCTGGGCGGGAGTTCCTTCGACACGGCCTCCGGCACGGCCCTGACCTGGGTGCTGAACAACTTCGCCTGGCTCTTCGTGATCGCCGCCGATGTGTTCCTCGTCATGTGCGTCGTCCTCGCCATCAGCCGCTTCGGCCGGATCCGGCTCGGCGCCGACGACTCCGAGCCCGAGTTCACCAACCTCGCGTGGATCGCCATGATGTTCAGCGCGGGCATGGGCATCGGCCTGATGTTCTACGGGGTGGGCGAGCCGCTCACCCACTACCTGATCCCGCCCCCGGCCTCCGGGGCCGCCCCGAGCAGCGGCGCCTCGGCCCTCGCGGCCATGGAGTACAGCTTCTTCCACTGGACCCTCACCCCCTGGGCGATCTACGGCATCGCCGGCCTCGCCCTCGCCTACGCGACCTTCCGCAAGGGCCGCGGCAACCGGCTCAGCTCCGCCTTCGTGCCGCTGATGGGGGAGGAGCGGGCCAACGGGTGGGCCGGGAAGGCCGTCGACCTCCTGGCCGTCTTCGCCACCGTCTTCGGCACCGCCACCAGCCTCGGCCTCGGCGCGCTCCAGGTCTCCAAGGGGCTCAGCATCACCACGGGGATCGAGGACTCCACCGGTGTCGAACTGATCATCATCGCTTCGCTGTCGGCGGCCTTCGTGCTCTCCGCCTTCTCCGGCCTGCACAAGGGCGTGAAGTGGCTGAGCAGCATCAACATCGTGCTCGCCGGCGTCCTGGCGCTCTTCGTCTTCGTGCTCGGCCCCACCGTCTACGTCCTGGACGTGATCCCCGCCAGCATCGGCGGCTACCTGCACCAGCTCCTGCCCATGGCCACCCGCACCGGCGCCTTCACCGACGCCAAGTGGCTCGGCGCCTGGACCATCTTCTACTGGGCGTGGTGGCTCTCCTGGGCCCCGTTCGTCGGCACCTTCATCGCCCGCATCTCCCGCGGCCGCACCATCCGCGAGTTCCTCATCGGCGTGCTCCTCGTCCCCAGCGGGGCCACCGTCGTCTGGTTCTGCGTCATGGGCGGCACCGCCATCCGCCTCGACTCCACCGGCGTCGTCGACTTCGCCGCCAAGATCAAGGACGGGACGGAGGCCTCGCTGTTCGCGATGCTCGACGCCCTCCCGCTCGGCACGCTCACCTCCTGGCTGGCGATGGTCCTCGTGATGACGTACTTCGTCACCAGCGCCGACTCCGCCTCCCTGGTCATGGGCTCGCTCACCAGCCGCGGCTCGCTGCACCCCCCGACCTGGCTCGTCGTCACCTGGGGCGTCCTGATGGCCGGCGTGGCCGCCGTCCTGCTCGTCGCCGGAGGCCTCAAGTCCCTGCAGACCGCCACCATCCTGGTCGCGCTGCCCTTCGTGATCGTCATGATGCTGCTCTGCTGGGCGCTGGTGAAGGAACTCCGTACGGACCCCGGCGCGGGCCCCGCCCGCCACCACGCCCACCACGGGATGCGGGACGCCGTCAAGGCGATGGTCGGCGACGCCGTCACCGAACAGGGCCCGACCGCCCGCCACCACCGGCTGCGGCGCATCGCCGAGTCCAAGGGCCGCGACCGCGAGGACGGCGGCCACCCACAGGGGTGATCGCGGGGGCGCCCGGCACCCGTGCCGGGCGGGCCGGTTAGGGTGGCCGCGTGACCACCACCGATGACTACGCCGCCTACATCGCGAGCCTGCCGAGGGTGCTGGCCGGGGCCGCCGCCCTCTACCGCGACGCGCGGGGCCGGGTCCTGCTGGTCGAGCCCAACTACCGCGAGGGCTGGGCCCTGCCGGGCGGCACCGTCGAGTCCGACCGGAACGAGTCCCCCCGCACCGCCGCCCGGCGCGAGAGCGCCGAGGAGATCGGCATCGACGTCCCCCTCGGGCGGCTCCTCGCCGTCGACTGGAGCCTGGGACCCGGCCGCCCGCCCCTGGTGGCCTACCTCTACGACGGCGGGGTGCTGGACGCCGACCTGCTCGACGCCGTCGTGCTCCAGGAGGAGGAACTCCTCTCCTGGAAGCTCGTCGAGCCCGAGCGGCTCACCGAATACCTCCCCGGAGCGGTCGGCCTGCGCGCCCGGGAGGCGTGCCGCGTGCTCGAATCGGGCGGCGGCACCGTGGAACTGGAGAACGGCCGCCGGCCCGACTCCGCGTAAGACCCCGGCCCGGCCGGGGGGTTGAACACGGCGCCTACTGCGAGCAGGACAGAATCAGCAGATGATCACGATGTACGCCTGGCCCAGCACGGCCGACGGTCCCGACGCCCTCCCCATGGTCCACTTCACCACCGAAGAGCAGTCGGGGGGCGAGGTCACCGAAGAGGGCACCCCCGTCTGGCTGTTCGACACCGCGATACGCGAGGGGGGCTGGGCCCCCTTCGAGGACTTCGAGGGCTGGTCCGCTCCCGCCGAGGGCTGGCAGGCCTTCTACCGCCGCGAGGACGACCTGCTCGCCGTCACCGGTCCCGGCGCCTGCGAGGGCTGGTACCAGGGGCGGCTCGGCGCCGACGGCGACTGGGTGACCGCCGCCGCCACCCAGCAGAGCGTCGTCCTGCTCGCCGCCCCCGTCCAGCACCCGTCCCTCTACGCCTACGCGGTGGAGGCCGGAGCCGGCTTCGCCCTCCTCGTCCCCCTGGCCGTGATCTGACCCGGCGGTAGCCGTCCCTACCGTCCCTCCAGCTCCAGCAGCCGCACCTTGCGGTCCAAGCCGCCGCCGTAGCCCGTCATCGCGCCCGAGGCGCCGATGACGCGGTGGCACGGCACGATGATGCTGACCGGGTTCTTCCCGTTGGCCAGACCCACCGCCCGCGAGGCGTTCGGCTTGCCGAGCTCCGCCGCGAGCTGCCCGTAGGACCAGGTCTCGCCGTACGGGATCCGCAGCAGCTGCTCCCACACGCTGCGCTGGAACGGCGTGCCCTCCAGATGGACCGGGACGGTGAACTCCGTCAGCTCCCCGGCGAAGTACGCGGTCAGCTCGCGCACCACCCCGGGGAAGGGCCCCTCCTCGGCCGGCACCCGCTCCCCGAAGGTCTCCTCACCCGGCCTGTGCCGGTGCCCGGTCATGTACAGGGCACTGAGCACCCCGTCGGTGGCCACCAGGGTGAGGGTCCCCAGCGGACTGTGCACCTCGGTGTGGGTCTTCCTGCCGCTCACGGCACTGTTCATCGCTCGGCTCATTTCGCTCCGCTCCTCATACGGGGAGGTGGTTGATGGCGTGGTCCTCGGTGGCCCACAGGTACTGCACGGCGTACGCCCGCCAGGGCCGCCACCCGGCCGCCCGGCCGGTCAGGGCGGCCGGGGTCGACGGCAGCCCCAGCCCCTGGGCGGCCCGCCGGACCCCCAGGTCGGACGGCAGGAACGCGTCCGGGTCGCCCAGCGCCCGCATCGCGATGATCTCGGTGGTCCACGGCCCGAAACCGGGCAGGGCGTTCAGGGCGGCGCGGGCCGCCTCCCAGTCGCTGTCGATGCCCAGCGGCAGCGAACCGTCCGCCAGCGCCCCGACCAGGGTGGTGAGCGTGGCGCGGCGGCTGCGCGGCATCGACAGGGTCTCCGGGTCGAGGCCGGCCAGCGCCTCCGGGGCCGGGAAGAGGTGGGTCAGCCCGCCCTGGGGATCCTCCACCGGCTCCCCGTACGCGGTCACCAGGCGGGCCGCGTGCGTGCGCGCGGCCGCCGTGGAGACCTGCTGGCCCAGCACCGCCCGTACGGCGAACTCCGCCGCGTCCACGGTGCGCGGGACCCGCCGCCCGGGGGCCTTGTCCACCAGCGGGGCCAGCAGCGGATCGGTGCGCAGCTGGTCGTCCACGGCCTCCGGGTCGGCGTCCAGGTCCAGCATCCACCGGCAGCGGCTGATGGCGATGGTCAGGTCCCGCAGGTCGGTCAGGGCCAGCCGGCAGCCGATGTGCTCGGGACCCGGCGTGAGCGCGACCACCCCGGTGCCGTACGGGAGCCGCAGCGTCCGCCGGTAGGCCCCGTCCCGCCACTCCTCCACCCCCGGTACGGCGGTGGCGGCCAGGTGCCCGAAGAGGTTGTCGGGGTTCAGCGGGGCCCGGTAGGGCAGCCGCAGACTGATCGTCCCCGGCACCCGGGGCTCACTGCGCCCGGCCCTCGCGGCCCTCGCCCGCAGCTCGCCGGGGGTGAGGGCGAAGACCTCGCGCACCGTCTCGTTGAAGTTCCGGATGGAGGCGAACCCGGCGGCGAACGCGACGTCGCCCATCGGCAGCTCGGAGGTCTCGATCAGCAGCCGGGCGGTCTGCGCGCGCTGCGCACGGGCGAGCGCGAGGGGCCCGGCCCCCAGCTCGGCGCCCAGCTGCCGCTCGACCTGACGGGTGGAGTACCCGAGCCGGGCCGCCAGCCCGGGGACCCCCTCCCGGTCGACCACCCCGTCCTGGATCAGCCGCATGGCCCGGGCCACGGCGTCGGCGCGGGCGTTCCACTCGGGAGAGCCGGGGCTCGTGTCGGGCCGGCACCGCTTGCAGGCCCGGTACCCGGCCTGCTGGCAGGCGGCGGCGCTGGGCAGGAAGCTCATGTTCTCGACTCTGGGGGGCACGGCCGGACAGCTGGGCCGGCAGTAGATCCCGGTGGTCCGGACGGCGGTGAAGAACCACCCGTCGAAACGGGCGTCCTTCGACTGCACGGCCCTGACGCAGCGGTCGGTGTCGGTGTACATGCCCCCAGCTTCCCGTCCGGACGAGGCCCGGGCTGGCAGTTTTCCGACATCAAGGCTACGCCGGCCGTCGCCGGCCGACCCGCCCCCGGGCAAGGCGAAGGCCCCGGGTGCCAGGGGCACCCGGGGCCTTCGTGTGGAGCGGCACGGCGCAGCGTTACGGCAGCTGCGCCGCCCGCGCCTCCCGCCGGTTGTGGCGGAACGTGTTCGCGCGACGGGTCGTCGCGAACAGCGGAATGGTCGCCGCCAGAGCGATCTGCAGCGCGCAGCCCGTCTGGAGCAGGAGCTGTCCACCCGGGGCGTCGAAGGCCCAGGCGGCCAGCAGCCCCATGGCACCGACGATCCAGCTGAGCATCGCCGCCGCGAGGACACCCCGCGGCTTGGGGTACTCGACCCGGCTCACCATCAGCCAGGCCACCCCGATGATCGCCAGCAGCGTCGGTACGAACGGCAGCTCCAGCAGCACGATCGAGACGACCGTCAGGGCGCCGAAGGGGCTGGGCATGCCCTGGAACATGCCGTCCTTCATGGTCACGCAGCTGAATCTCGCCAGTCGCAGGACCACCGCCAGCAGCACGACGATCGCCGCCAGTGCCGACATCTTCTGGTGTGCGTCGTCGGCGACCATGCCGTAGACGAGCACGAAGTACGCCGGCGCCAGCCCGAAGCTGATCAGGTCGGACAGGTTGTCCAGCTCCGCGCCCATCGGCGAGCTGCGCAGCTTCCGGGCGACGATGCCGTCGAAGAGGTCGAAGACCGCCGCGAGGAGCATCAGTATCACCGCGGTCGCCGCGCTGTGCCGGGCCATGCCCGACTCGCCGCTGCCGGTGAGGTGCGGAATGAGGATTCCGGTGGTGGTGAAGTACACCGCCATGAATCCGCAGGTCGCGTTGCCGAGGGTGAGGGTGTCCGCTATCGACAGCCGCAGCGAGAGCGGCATGTCGTCTTCGGCGGACTCCTCCTCGGCGCGCTCGGGAACCCAGCCGGTGGCAGGGGTCTCAGGGTCAGTCACGGTCAATTCGGGTCACCCCCGCGGTGGTGGCCTGACCGACCTCGACCGCGACCTCGACGCCCTCGGGGAGGTAGATGTCGACGCGCGAGCCGAAGCGGATCAGACCGATGCGTTCGCCCTGCTCCACCTTGGTGCCGGCCGGCAGGTACGGGACGATGCGACGCGCGACGGCGCCGGCGATCTGCACCATCTCGATGTCGCCGAGCTCGGTGTCGAAGTGCCAGACGACGCGCTCGTTGTTCTCGCTCTCCTTGTTGAACGCCGGGACGAACCCGCCGGGGATGTGCTCCACGGACGTCACCGTGCCCGCGAGGGGCGCGCGGTTGACGTGGACGTTCAGCGGGCTCATGAAGATCGCGACGCGGGTGCGCCCGTCCTTCCACGGCATGATGCTCTGCACCACACCGTCGGCGGGCGAGATGACGCGCCCCTCGGTGATCTCACGCTCGGGGTCGCGGAAGAACCACAGCATGCCCGCCGCGAGCGCGGTGGCGGGCACGGCCGCCGCGGCCCAGCGTCCGGACTTGCGGGCCCGGGTGAGGCTGATGGCCGCGGTGGCGACGGTCGGCAGAAGCCACGGCGATGCTCCGCGTGCGAGACGTCCGCCGAGGAGGCCGACGCGAGGTGCAGAGGTTTGGCTGTGGGGCATGGATGACCTTCGTAGCGGGTGATTGCCGCGCCGCAAACGGGGGGACGGGACGGCGGCTTTACTGGAATGCTATCGGTTGCGCGCAACAACTGGGCAAGCCAGAAGCCGAGTCGATGGCCCCAGACCCGTGACTGCTAGTGACTCTTTCGCGGTAAATCGTTGGGCGATTCACCGTAAAAGGGACTTTCAGCCCTGGGTCCGGTACTCCTCAAGCAGGCGTCGCCCGATGATCATTTTCTGGATCTCGGCGGTACCTTCGCCGATCAGTAGCATCGGCGCCTCCCGGTAGAGGCGCTCGATCTCGTACTCCTTCGAGAATCCGTAGCCGCCGTGGATGCGGAAGGCATCCTCCACGACCTCCTTGCAGTATTCGGAGGCGAGGTACTTCGCCATCCCGGCTTCGAGGTCGTTTCGTTCCCCGGAGTCCTTTTTGCGTGCTGCATTGACCATCATGGCATGGGCGGCTTCGACCTTGGTAGCCATCTCGGCCAGCTTGAACTGGATGGCCTGGTGTTCGGCGATCGCCTTGCCGAAAGTGTGACGTTGCTGGGCATAGGAGACACCCAGCTCGAACGCACGCTGAGCGACGCCACAGCCACGGGCCGCCACGTTGACGCGGCCCACCTCGACCCCGTCCATCATTTGGTAAAACCCTCGGCCCGTCTGGCCGCCGAGGACGCGATTGGCCGGAATGCGCAGCCCGTCCATGATCAGCTCGGTCGTGTCGACGCCCTTGTAGCCCATCTTGTCGATCTTGCCCGGAATCGTCAGGCCCGGACGGACCTCTCCGAAGCCCGGCTCCTTCTCCACGAGGAAGGTGGTCATCGACTTGTGGGGCGCGGTGCCCTCGGGGTGTCCTTCGTCACTCCGGACCAGAACGGCCACCAGCGTGGACGTGCCGCCGTTCGTCAGCCACATCTTCTGGCCGTTCAGGACGTACTCGTCGCCGTCCTTCACCGCCTTGGACGTGATGGCCGACACGTCCGAGCCCAGACCCGGCTCGGACATCGAGAACGCGCCCCGGACCTCGCCCAGCGCCATCCGCGGCAGGAAGTGGTCCTTCTGCTCCTGCGTGCCGTGCTGCTTGAGCATGTACGCCACGATGAAGTGGGTGTTGATGATGCCCGAGACGGACATCCAGCCGCGCGCTATCTCCTCGACGCACAGCGCGTAGGTGAGCAACGACTCACCCAGACCGCCGTACTCCTCGGGGATCATCAGGCCGAACAGGCCGAGCTCCTTGAGACCGTCGACGATCTGCTGCGGGTACTCGTCGCGGTGCTCCAGCTCGGTCGCGACCGGGATGATCTCCTTGTCGACGAACTCGCGGACGGTCTTCAGGATCTCCCGCTGGACGTCCGTGAGCCCGGCGGTCTGGGCGAGTCGGGCCATGGCTACTTCCCCTGTTCCTTCAGCTGCGGGCGGCCGGGCTGCTCGCCGCCGCGCTCCTTGATGTACGTCTCGGTCGGGACCATCACCTTGCGCCGGAAGACGCAGACGAGGGTGCCGTCCTGCTTGTAGCCCTTGGTCTCGACGTAGACGATCCCGCGGTCGTTCTTCGACTTCGACGGAGTCTTGTCCAGGACCGTGGTCTCGCCGTAGATCGTGTCGCCGTGGAAGGTCGGCGCCACGTGCCGCAGGGACTCGATCTCCAGGTTGGCGATGGCCTTCCCGGAGACGTCCGGCACGGACATGCCGAGCAGCAGCGAGTAGATGTAGTTGCCGACGACCACGTTCTTGCCGAAGTCCGTGGTGTTCTCGGCGTAGTTGCTGTCCATGTGGAGCGGGTGGTGGTTCATGGTCAGCAGGCAGAAGAGGTGGTCGTCGTACTCCGTGACCGTCTTTCCGGGCCAGTGCTTGTAGACCGCGCCGACCTCGAACTCTTCGTAGGTGCGTCCGAACTGCATCGGGATCAGGCCTCCGGGATCTCGAACTTGGTGGTGCGCTGCATTCCGGCGGCCCGCCCCTTGCCGGCGATGACCAGGGCCATCTTGCGGCTGGCCTCGTCGATCATCTCGTCGCCGAGCATCGCGGAGCCCTTCTTGCCGCCCGCCTCGGAGGTGCACCAGTCGTACGCGTCGAGGATCAGCTCGGAGTGGTCGTAGTCCTCCTGGGAGGGGGAGAAGACCTCGTTGGCGGCGTCGACCTGGCCGGGGTGCAGGACCCACTTGCCGTCGAAGCCCAGGGCGGCGGCGCGGCCGGCCACCTTGCGGTAGGCGTCCACATCGCGGATCTGCAGGAAGGGGCCGTCGATCGCCTGGAGGTCGTGCATGCGGGCCGCCATCAGGATCCGCATCAGGATGTAGTGGTAGGCGTCCGCCGGGTAGCCCGGCGGCTGCATGCCCACGACCAGGGACTTCATGTTGATCGAGGCCATGAAGTCGGCCGGGCCGAAGATGATGGTCTCCAGGCGCGGCGAGGCGCCGGCGATCGCGTCGACGTTCACCAGGCCCTTGGCGTTCTCGATCTGCGCCTCGATGCCGATCTTGCCGACCTCGAAGCCCATCGTCTTCTCGATCTGCGTCAGCAGCAGGTCGAGCGCCACGACCTGCTGGGCGTCCTGGACCTTCGGCAGCATGATGCAGTCGAGGTTCTGGCCGGCGCCCTCGACGACGGTGATGACGTCGCGGTACGTCCAGTGGGTGGTCCAGTCGTTGACGCGCACCACACGGGTCTTGCCGGTCCAGTCGCCGTTGTTCAGCGCGTCCACGATCGTGTGGCGGGCGCCTTCCTTGGCGAGCGGGGCGCAGGCGTCCTCCAGGTCGAGGAAGACCTGGTCCGCGGGCAGGCCCTGGGCCTTCTCCAGGAACCGCGGGTTCGAGCCCGGCACCGCGAGGCAGGAACGGCGCGGCCGCAGCCGGTTCACGGGAGACGTGGGCGTGGTCATGCGGAGACCTCCAGAGGGTCGAGCTTGTTCGCTTTCCGGATCTCGTCGACGATACGGCCGATGATCTCCGTGATACCGAAGTCCTTGGGTGTGAAGACGGCGGCGACTCCGGCCGCCTTGAGCGCGATGGCGTCGGCGTTCGGAATGATGCCGCCGAGGACGACGGGTACGTCACCCGCCCCCGCGGTACGGAGGCGTTCCAGCACGTCCGGCACGAGCGCGCTGTGCGAGCCGGACAGGATGGACAGTCCCACGCAGTGCACGTCTTCGGCCAGCGCCGCCGAGGAGATCTCCTCGGGCGTCAGCCGGATGCCCTGGTAGACCACCTCGAATCCGGCGTCGCGGGCCCGTACGGCGATCTGCTCGGCGCCGTTGGAGTGCCCGTCCAGGCCCGGCTTGCCGACCAGCAGGCGCAGCCGGCCGGAGCCGAGGTCCTCGGCGGTCCGGGCGACCTTCTCGCGGACGAGGGCCATCGGCGTGCCCTCCTCGGCGGTGACGGCCACCGGGGCCGAGGAAACCCCGGTCGGGGCGCGGAACTCGCCGAAGACCTCGCGCAGGGCGTTCGCCCACTCGCCGGTGGTGACACCGGCCCGGGCGCATTCGAGGGTGGCCTCCATCAGGTTCTCGGTCCCGGCGGCGGCCTCCTTCAGCCGGTCCAGGGCCTGCATCACCGTCGGGAAGACGAACGGGTCGCCGCCGCCCTGCCGGTCGGAGGACTCCTGCCGCTCGGCGCGCCAGCGGACGATCCGCTCGACCGTCAGGGCCTCCACGGCCCCGTCCACCGTCATGATGGCGCCGTCCAGGTCGGCGGTGAGCGGGTTCTCCTCGGTCTGCTGGAAGCAGTTGACGCCGACGATCTTGTCCTCGCCGGCCTCGATCCGGGCGCGCCGCTCGGCGTGCGAGGAGACCAGCTGGGACTTCAGGTACCCGGACTCGACGGCGGCCATCGCACCGCCCATCTCCTGGATCCGGTCGATCTCGGCCAGGCACTCCGCCACCAGGGACTCCACCTTGGCCTCGATCACGTGCGAGCCCGCGAAGATGTCCTCGTACTCCAGCAGGTCGCTCTCGTGCGCCAGGACCTGCTGGATGCGCAGCGACCACTGCTGGTCCCAGGGCCGGGGCAGGCCCAGCGCCTCGTTCCAGGCGGGCAGCTGCACGGCGCGGGCACGGGCGTCCTTGGAGAGGGTGACGGCCAGCATCTCCAGGACGATCCGCTGGACGTTGTTCTCGGGCTGCGCCTCCGTCAGGCCCAGCGAGTTGACCTGGACGCCGTAGCGGAAGCGGCGCTGCTTCTCGTTCTCGATGCCGTAGCGCTCCCGGGTGACCTGGTCCCAGATCCGGCCGAAGGCGCGCATCTTGCACATCTCCTCGATGAAGCGGACGCCCGCGTTCACGAAGAAGGAGATACGGGCGACCACCTCGCCGAAGCGCTCCTCGGGCACCTGGCCCGAGTCGCGCACCGAGTCCAGGACGGCGATCGCGGTGGACATCGCGTACGAGATCTCCTGGACCGGGGTGGCCCCGGCCTCCTGGAGGTGGTACGAGCAGATGTTGATCGGGTTCCACTTCGGGATGTGGTTGACCGTGTACGCGATCATGTCCGTCGTCAGCCGGAGGGACGGCCCGGGCGGGAAGACGTGCGTCCCGCGCGAGAGGTACTCCTTGACGATGTCGTTCTGCGTGGTGCCCTGGAGCAGGGAGACGTCGGCTCCCTGCTCCTCGGCGGCCACCTGGTAGAGCGCCAGCAGCCACATGGCGGTGGCGTTGATCGTCATCGAGGTGTTCATCTGTTCCAGGGGGATGTCCTGGAACAGCCGCCGCATGTCGCCCAGGTGGGAGACCGGGACCCCGACCCGGCCGACCTCGCCGCGGGCGAGGATGTGGTCCGGGTCGTAGCCGGTCTGCGTCGGCAGGTCGAAGGCCACCGACAGGCCGGTCTGACCCTTGGCGAGGTTGCGGCGGTACAGCTCATTGGACGCCTCGGCCGTGGAATGGCCGGCGTACGTCCGCATGAGCCACGGACGGTCTTTCTGGCGCTCTGTCATCTCAGGCGATCCTTATGGCCTTTGAGCGGACTCAGACGTTGCGGAAGCGGTTGATCGCGTCGAGGTGCTGCGCGCGCAGCTCGTGGTCGCGGATGCCGAGGCCCTCTTCCGGGGCGAGGGCGAGGACGCCGACCTTGCCCTGGTGGAGGTTGCGGTGGACGTCGTAGGCGGCCTGCCCGGTGTCTTCCAGGGAGTAGACCTTGGAGAGGGTGGGGTGGATCTTGCCCTTGGCGACCAGGCGGTTGGCTTCCCAGGCTTCGCGGTAGTTGGCGAAGTGGGAGCCGACGATCTTCTTGAGGGACATCCACAGGTAGCGGTTGTCGTACTCGTGCATGTAGCCGGAGGTG
>NZ_JBGWAB010000081.1:0-35423 GCF_041862025.1 Streptomyces sp. AB3(2024) | reverse complement strand
CGGCCGCTACCTCGGCCGGGAGTGGAACGCCTTCAAAGACTGCCTGATCGGCGGATTCGGAGTGGCCCCGCCCTTCACCCTGACCTGGCACGACTCCCAAATCGCACGCCGGGCTTTGGCGGACGTCGTGGAGGATCCGGAGGGCCGGCTCTCCTACTTCGAGGAGATCGTGCAACTCCTCGAACGGCGCGGCGTCACGGTCGTGCTCCAGTAGCCGCAGAAACCCGAGCGCCCGCGACTCGGGGACGGGGCCCTGGCGGGCTTCAGCACCTGCTGATGCATCGAGTACACGTTGGGGGTTTGACCAGCAGAAATGGGCGGCCCAGTTGCGGAACGCAGCCCTCGCCTTGACATCGTCCCCGCCGATCGACCCCGGATGCTGACTCCGCCTGGCGTGCTCATACTCAGCAAAGGCGTGGGCCGATCAGGCAGACCGTCGGCCCGACGGCGGATCGGGCTGTTCCCTGCCT
Organism: Streptomyces sp. AB3(2024); assembly: GCF_041862025.1. Classification (NCBI taxonomy): domain Bacteria; kingdom Bacillati; phylum Actinomycetota; class Actinomycetes; order Kitasatosporales; family Streptomycetaceae; genus Streptomyces; species Streptomyces sp. AB3(2024). Next base: position 34,953 of record NZ_JBGWAB010000081.1, on the reverse strand, counting down.
GCAGCGCGGCGGATCGTGATCGTGCGGGTGGTGGGAGGCGGATCGGCACGGTGCACCTGATCGGCCCCCCGCCTTCCCGAAGAAGCCGGGCCCGGCCGTGGCCAACGCCATGCAGGTATGCGCGAATTCGATGCGGGTGTGCGAAGAAATTCGGCGAACGGCCGTTACGGAATCTGCTACTCCGCTTGGGTGGTGGGTGTCGTGAGTGCGCCGGGTGGTGCACCGGCGCGCGTGGATCGCGTTGCCGGTGGGGTGGGCGGGTGGGTGCAGTGGGCACTGGTTGTCAGGGCCGCGGCGGCGGGATACGCGTGCGGTGTGCAGGCGAGTGTGACGGAAGTGTCCGTTTCTGGTAACCGGCCCCGGCGGGGGCTGCAGCCGGGCGGGCGGCGGGTCGAGAGTGTGGCCCTCGGCTCATTCCGGGCCGGGAAACCGCATCGCCGCCACCACTTGTTTCGGCTGGTGGGGCATGTTTCTTGAGGGAGTGTCACCCATGGGATCTGTTTCTTCCTCCGTCCGCCGTATCGCCGCGACCGTCCTGGCCGCCGGGGCCGTGGTCGGCGCGGCCGCGCTGCCGGCCACCGCGCAGGACCACGCTCCCCGCCAGCACCCGCGGGTGGAGATCAGCCGGGTCCAGGCCGACAGCCCCGGACGCGACGACCACTCCAACCGCTCCCTGAACAACGAGTGGGTCGAGATCACCAACACCACCCGCGACGCCATCAACCTCCGCGGCTGGACCCTGCGCGACGCCGACGGCAACCGCTACCGCTTCGACAACATCCGCATCAACAGCCACGCCACCATCCGCATCCACACCGGAAGCGGCCACAACAACCGCACCGACCTCTACCAGGGCAGCCGTGAATACATCTGGGGCAACAAGGGCGACACCGCCACCCTGCGCGACGACCACAACCGCGTCATCGACACCGAGACCTGGGGCCGCCGCCACTGACCCCGCCGCCGGACACACCGTGCACAGGCAGCCCCGCGGCAGTTCGTCGGCAGGCCTGATCGGGAAGAACCGCTGACCGGTCCACAGCACCGCAGGCCCGCCACCCTCACCGGGTGGCGGGTCGCCCTGCTGTGCTTCGGGCTCCGCCGGTGTCCGGGTCCCCACGCCCTGATCGGCGGCACGCCACCAACCGTGCGTCATTCCTGCTGAGGCGGTCGAATGACGCGGCTCTCCAGATGGCGGTAGGAAAGCTGCTGGTGGTACCAACGCTCATGCTCGGCGTCGCGGAACTCCATCTTGCGCCAGCGGGAGTCCTGATAGCCGGGTGCGGAGCGCCAGTAGCCGGCGAGGAGACAGAGAGTGTTCCAATCCTCGCGGAGACGATCCAGCCGCATCTCCGCCCGCACCCGGCGTTCCTCCTCAGTCGGTTCAGGGGGCAGCGGAACCCCGATCGGAATACGAACACGGCCAGGCGTTCCGCCGGCGATGGTCCACTCCAAGGTGAGAACCAACGTGGCCACCGCCTCCGCAAGTGCCGAGGCGGTGACGCCCTCCTCGCTGTCTGACGGGTGAGCATCCGCCGCTCGCTCCAGTCGAGGAAGCAGGAATTCGCCGATCTCCCACACGACGTCGGCCGTCAGCTCATCGGCGTACCGCGGACCGCTCCCCACCGGATCGTCGTTGTTCGTCACGTTGCCCCCCTCTGGCCTGGCCTTGGTGTTCAGAACCCGTCGCGGCTCCCCGCGAGTCGTGTGACGCGGCCTCGCGTGCCCCGCTGCGTTCGGCCCGCTCTGCGGCGAAGCGTCGTTCGCGAACAGACTCGCCGGATGCGAGGCCCACCGGCTCCGCTCCGACAGGGTGCCCGCCGAACAGGACTGCATGGACGACGGCTGACCGAACGGTCCACCGCGGATTGGCCGTAGCCAGGCCGGCCCGGCGCTGCCAACCTCCCCCTCAACGGGCTCCGGCTGCATGGGGCGGGGCCCACAGGTTCCTTCACTGGCTGGTGGGTGCGTTCCAGTCGACCAGTTGGACGATGACGCCGTTGGGGTCGCGGACCTGGAAGGCGCGCTCGCCCCACTCCTCGTCGGTCAGCGGCATGGTGATCGCGACCCCTTCGGAGCGCAGGCGCGCCAGCTCGCCTTCGAGGTCCTCGACGACGAAGGCGAGGATCAGACCTGCGGCGTGCTCGTCGCGCTGGTCTGCCGGGAGGCTGTCCAGCCCCCGCCGCAAGAAGATGACGTTCATGCCGGCGTCGTCACGCGTCAGGGACGCGAACCCGTCGGCGGCCATCTCCTGGCGGAATCCGAAGTGCTCGACGAGGAAGGCGCTGGAAGCGGGGACATCGTCCACGTTGAGTGACACGGCGCTAGAGGCGATCTTCATGAAAGCTCCTCCGGGATTGCACTGAGCATTTTCTCTGTACGTCGTACAATGTACAGCGTACATAGTTAGATCGCGAGAGGATTTCCCCGTGCCGACGGAACGAACCAGCTCGGGCGACCCGGCCCGCACCCTGCAACTGCTGTGGCGTGACCCCTCATCCGACCGTCGCCGAGGACCGCGACGGGGGCTGAGCATCGACGCGGTGGTCGAGGCCGCCACCGCCATCGCCGACGCCGACGGCCTGGACGCGATGACCATGCGCGGGGTGGCCAAGGAACTCGGCGTGGTGCCGATGACGCTGTACACCTACGTCCCCGGCAAGGCCGAGCTCCTCGACCTCATGCTCGACGCCGCCTACGCCCGCATGCCCCGCACCGGCACCGCCGGACAGCCGTGGCGCCGGCGCGTCACCGCTGTCGCCGAGGAGAACAAGGCCCTCTACGAACGCCACCCCTGGGCCGCGGCCGTCTCCACCGCCAGGCCTCCGCTGGGGCCGGGGCAGATGTCGAAGTACGAGCACGAACTGTCCGGGCTCGACGGCCTCGGCCTCAGCGACGTCGAGATGGACGACTGCCTGACCCACCTGCTCACCTTCGTGCAGGCATCCGCCCGCGCCGACGCCGACGCCCGCGCCGCACGGCACGACAGCTCCCTGGACGACCAACAATGGTGGGAGCTGAACGCCCCGCTCCTCGCCCGGGTCCTCGACGAGAACGCCTACCCCACCGCCGTCCGCGTAGGCGCAGCCGCAGGCGCAGCACACGGCAGCGCCTACGACCCCGCCCACGCCTACTCCTTCGGCCTGCAACGCGTCCTCGACTCCTTCGCCGCACTGATCGGCCGAAGCGGAGACGCGAAGACATCGACTTGACCGCACGGGCCCGACGTCACCGCCCCGCGAGCCGGAGCACCTGTGGCCGATGCACCGGCTGGGGAACTCGGTGAGGAGCCCGTGACCCTCGAAATGACCGGTACCCGGGGCGCAGGTGCCGGTCCCTGCGGCCTTGCCCGGGCTCCGTGACGGGCGGTCAGGAATGGTCGGCGCAGCCGTCTGGCGCAAAACGACTGCGCTACTCCACGGCCCTGGCCGGGGGCGGTGTTCTGTGGGTCGTGCTTCTTCAGGAGGCCCGTGGCGCTGCCGGTGCAGCTTACGATGTCGGCCACCGACGGCCCCAGGGTGAAGGCCGGCAGAGACAGGTGCTCCTGGCGCACGGTCAACACGAACGATCACGGAGCCAGGGGCCCGGCCTGCGAGAGAGCGACGACCGGATCGGACCGGCAGAACGGCCGGGCGTCGCCCCACAACCCATGCGGGCCACCACTGCTCCTGGCGCTCGCGATGGTCGACCTTGGCCGAGGGCGGACCCTGTTCCTCAGCGGAGCCCTGCGCCATAGTCGGGCCATGACGTACGACATCCCCGCCCACGAACGCGCTCTGGCCTTTGACCGGGCCGCCGACGCGTACGCCGCGTACCGGCCGCAGTATCCCGCGGCCGTCTTCGAGACCGTGGAGGAGTTCAGCGGGCGACGGCTTGCCGGGGCCCGGGTGGCCGATGTGGGCACCGGGACGGGGATCGCCGCCCGGCAACTGCGCGAGCACGGGGCCCTGGTGGTGGGTGTCGAGCCGGGCGCCGGGATGGCGGCGCAGTTCCGGCGCGAGCTGCCGGGGGTCCCGCTCGTGCGCGGGGACGGCAACCGGCTGCCGCTGGCCGACGGCTCGCTCGACCTCGTCTCGTACGCCCAGTCCTGGCACTGGACCGACCCCGCACGCGCCGTCCCGTCGGCCCTGCGGGTCCTGCGCCCCGGGGGCGCTCTCGCGCTGTGGTGGAACGACCCGGACCTGTCCGTGCCATGGGTGGTGGAGCAGGCGGCCAGGATCGAGGAGTGGCTGGGGCCCGGCTTCTACGTCTCCAACGTGGAAACACCGGCCGGGCTCTGCTGGAGGACCCGTACGCTGCGCTGGTCGCGCCGGGTCTCCGCCGATGTCCACCTCGCCAAGCTGGCCACCCATTCAGGCTTCATCGTGCTCGGCGAGCGCAGGGCCGCGGCTTTCCTCGCGGCTGAGCGCAAACACCTCGCGCGGCACTTCCCCGATGGCGAGCTGGACGAGCCGTACACGACCTCAGTGGCGGTGGCGCTGCGCCCCGCCCAGGGCCTGTTCCTGTCCGGATGAGGGAGCGTGGTCCCGTGGTGGAACCGGGAACACACCCGGCGGGGGCGACGTCGATGCTGCGGCGTCAGGCCCCGTCGACCCCTATTCCGACGTGGTCCCGGTGTCGTCCGACTCCGCGGGGGCGGGCGCGTCCTGGGGTGCCCCGTCGTTGGTGGGCTTGACGATGGTGTGCGTGATGACCTGCCCCTGGATCTGCTTGGTCTCAAGCTTCTGCTTGCCCTCGGCCATGTCCTGTTTCCCGCTCTCGTGTCGGAGACGTGCGTCTTTGGAGATGCTCCCAGCTGGTGGCGGTGGGGAGCGAGGCGGCAACAGGTCAGCGGCGGATCAGTCGGCTTGAAACGGGCACAGGGCTACCGGATCTGCCGGGAGCGCCGTCGCCTTCCCCGGGCGATGTACTGCGCGGCGGCGACCTCACGCAGGCGCTCCTCCTCCGAGCCTCCCCCGAAACCGAGTCGCCGCTGTTCGGGGCACAGTCCGGACTGGCCCCGTGGATACGCGTCGCCCCTGCCCCTGCTGTGGTCACCTCGTCTTCGATGTTGATGACGGGTGGCCCGGTTCCCATGCCATCTGCCCGGTCTGCTCCTGGGAAGTGAGCTTGTCCTTGGCGTCCTGACCCGTCGAGCGGTCGCCACGCCGGCACAGCTCGGCACGTCGGAGACCCTGGTCCCGCCGGTGCCTTCTCAGCGTGTGCTTCGGCACCGATACGGAAACCCAGTGGTGGGCTACCGGGCTGCGCGGAGGCGGGTGGCCGCTGCCTCGGCCTCGCGTATGACGCGGCTCGTGTCGATGTCGACGAGCGTGCCGCCGTACTTCAGCGGACGTCCGTCCACGAAAACGGAGTCGACGTTCTCGGGCCGGCCGTTGAAGACGATCTGGCCGACCCAGTCGAAGCGCGGTGCGAAGTTCAGGGCCGCCGGATCGATGACGACCACGTCGGCCCGCTTGCCGGGGGTCAGGGAGCCCACCCGGTCGGCGATGCCGAGGGCCTCGGCGCCGCCCAGGGTGGCCATCCGCAGGACGTCGGGGACTTGCGGGAAGACCCCGGGATCCTGCGCGCGGGCGCGTTGCAGGCCGATGGCCGTCTTCATCAGCGCGTGGAAGTCCGAGCTGTCGTCGGTGCCGCCGTCCAGCCCCAGCCCGACCTTGACGCCCCTTCGTCTGAACTCCGGGAGCCGCATGACGCCGGAGGCCAGACGCATGTTGCTCAGGGGGCAATGGGCCGCACGCGCGTCGTGGTCCGCGACGGCGTCGATCTCGTCGTCGGTCAGGTGGATCGCGTGGTTGATCAGGAGCCGCGGCCCCAGCGCGCCGATGTCGGTGAGGACCCCGATGGGATCGTCCGCGCGCTGCTCGGGACGTTCCAGGACATGGGAGTTGAGCATGACCCCCAGCTCCTGGGCGGCCTCCCAGTGCGCGCGGTTGAGGTGCTGGAGTGCCCGCGCCGCGTGCGTGGCGACCTGGAAGGAACCGAGCGGCACCGGGTCGACGAGGTCCTTCTTCACCTTCGTGAGCAGCACGGCGTCGGGCTTGGGCGGGAACATCGCGTAGGTGAAGCGCACCCCGGTGCCGGCCAAGGCGCGCACGTAGCTCTCGATGAGGTCGTAGGCGAAGATGTCCACCCAGTCCACGAGCGTCGTCACGCCTGACTGGACGGCGTCGAAGGCTGCGAGGCGCACCAGGCTGTGGAGCCCCGCGGGGGTCAGCCGGCTTCGCGCGGGGTCGGCGCAGCGCTCGAACCAGCCGAACAGGTCGCCGTCGGTGCAGCCTCCGCGGATCGCGGCCTGCCAGAGGTGGGTGTGGGTGTCGACGAAGCCCGGCATGACCAGCTTGCCCGAGGCGTCCACCACCCACGCGCCGGGCGGCGCCTGGAGGGCCGTGCCGACGGAGGCGATGGCTCCGTTCCGCATCAGGACGTCGGCGTTCTCGATCGAGCCGAGGGCGCCGCTGCCCAAGGCGGGGTCCATGGTGATCACGAGGGCGGCGCCCCTGAGCAGGATGGTGCGGACGGCCGGAACGGGCCGCTGGGCCGGGCTGTCGCGGGGGGCGGAGCGGGTGGTGGCACCGAGGAGGAGCGGGGCGGCGGCGGCCGCCCCGAGGCCGGTGAGGAGGTCGCGGCGGCGGACCGGCTGCGGGGTGGGGGTTGACTGCATGGCGTGTTACCTCCCGAGAGCTCAGAACGGAAGGGCCGCCCGGACGACGCGAGGACGCGGCGTCGTGCCGGGGCGGGAGATCACACGCAGCATTCCCAGTCGGCGGCCTTTCGATAGGTCTACGCGGAAAAGTTTTTCCGTTCAGGCCATGTGTTGGTCACCGAAGCCGGCGCCTCCCCCGCGCCGGGACGCACCTCCCACCGGGCCGACCCGCCCGTCAGGAGAAGGGAACCCGGTCCGGGCGGCAGACCGTGCCGGGGGGCGGGAGCGTCCCGTCGACGAAGTAGCGGCTCTCGTAGGCGCTGATGCAGCTGCTGCCGTTGTTGAACAGCGCGGTGTGCCCGTAGCCGTCGTTCGTGAGCAGGCGGGCGTCCGCCAGCTCGGCGGCCATGGCCTGGGCGCCCGTGTAGGGCGTGGAGGGGTCGTACCGGGTGCCGATCACCAGGACGGGACGGGCGGTGGGCGTGTTCCACGGGCCTTCGTACCCGGCGGCGGACCGGGCAGGCCAGGTGGCGCAGGGTTCCGCCGCCCACGTCCAGAAGCGTCCCGCGTCGCCGGCCCGCCGGGCGCTGTCCTCCTCCAGGCGATGGTAGGCGGCGGGGTCACGCGGGTTGGGGCTGTCGGCGCACCACACGGCCTCGGCCTGCTCGTCCCCCAGGTACGGGTCCGGCCGGTCCACCGGGGGCGGTGGCGGGTACACCGGCGGCTCGGGGGCGCGGCCCTGCGACAGCTCCTGGAGCCTGCCCGCGAGAGCCGTCCAGCCGGGGTCGACGATGTAGAGGCCGTTCACCGTGTCGGCGACCGTCCTGGCGTACGTCCACGGGCCGATCGGACGCTCCCGCAGCCGCTGCATCAGCCGGTGGAACTTGTCGCGGGTGGCCTCGGGGCTGCCCGCCGAGAAGGCGCAGCGGGCCGCGGGCGCCGATCCGCACAGGGTGAGGAACCGGTCCAGGGTGGCGGCGGCGGTGCGGTCCGAGCCCATGCGCAGGAAGGTCGTGGTGCGGGGGTCTGTCTTCGGTGCGCCGTCGGTCCAGGCCCGGGGGGCGATGTTGCTGTCGAGGACCATGGCGCGGATGCTGCCGGGGAAGAGGTTGGCGTAGGTGGCGCCGAGGATCGTGCCGTAGGAGACGCCGAGGTAGTTCAGCTGCGGGTCGCCCACCGAGCGGCGGAGCAGGTCGAGGTCCCGGGCGGTGTCGGCGGTCGACACGTGGCGCAGGAGGTCCGGGTCGCGCTTCTCGCAGCGTCGGCCGAGGTCCTCGTAGGCGTCGATCCAGGCCTTGCGCTCCTGCGCTCCCACCGGGAAGCCGGCGGGTGGGCGGGCCGCCCAGGTCTTGGCCTCCTCGGTGGTGTCGAAGCAGTTCACGGCCGTGCTGTTGCCGATCCCGCGCGGGTCCCAGCTGACGATGTCGAACCGTTCCCGCAGTGCCTTCGGGAAGGCGTCGTAGTTCTGAGGCACCTGTACGGTCCCGGGGCCCCCGGGACCGCCGGGGTTCACGAAGAGGGTGCCGATGCGCCGGCCGGGATCGGTGGCCTGTCGGCGGACGACGGCCAGGTCGATGGTGCGGCCCGCGGGGGCGGCGTGGTCGAGCGGCACCTTCACCGTGGCGCAGTCCCACGGGCTGCCGGGCCTGCAAGGGCTCCAGTCCGGTCTCGGAACGGTCACCGAAGGTGACGGCGAGGGGGGTGCGGGTGCCAGGGGCGCGTTGTGTGCGGCGGCGGGTCCCGGCCCGGTGAGCAGCGCCGAGCAGGCCAGCGCCGCGGAGAGGACTGCCGCACGGCGTCGGCGGCCGGCTGTGGGACCTGGTGCGGACATGTCCCGCCCTCCTCCGTCACGGCGAGGGCGCGGTCCGGCGGTCCGATGCCGCCGTATCGGTACACACGCCTATGCCACCACGAAACCGCGGTTCGCCGGCGCGCGCGAGCCGGGCGCGGGACCTGAAGAACGGAGTCCCCATGGGAATGAAGCTCCATCCCGCCGTTTCCCGGGCGGGCGGCCGCCACAGCCCGCGGGGACTCCGTCCGGGGGAAGGTCAGCGCTCGGCGCCTGCGGGGTCGTTCGCACCCACGGGGGTCGGGGCGTTGGGGCGGTTGGACTGGCAGCGCAGTTTCTCCGAGGCGGTGAGCGGGCCGGTGCGCTGGTAGATCCGGTCGGAGAGGTCGGTGGAGGGGTGGTCGATGACGGTGTGCAGGCGCCAGTCGTAGTTCGGGTCGGTGGCCTTGGTGGTGGCGTTGAACCAGCCTTCGGTGCGGCGTCGCGCGGCCTGCGTCTCGATCCAGGACGCTTCGGCCGGCTGGACGATCTCGGTGACCGGGCGTTCCTGCGTGGTGTTCCAGGCGGGGGCGAGGCCTGTGCCCTGCGTGTACTGCTGGGCCATGTTGGTCGGCGCTCCGGTGCCGCTGCCGGGCAGGCCGGCGGCCGTGGGAAGGTCACCGTAGGAGCGGTTGGCGGTGGAGACGGGGCGGGTGCGGTTGAGCGTGTTGCGGGTGCAGTTCAGGTAGGTCTCGGCTGCGACGCGGGCGGGGGCGTAGTAGCCGAACGAGTAGTCCGCCTCGGCCGTGAACGTGCAGCGGTTCACAGCACCGTTGCAGTGGGAGACGGCGTCCGCCACATTGCGGCGGTCATTGCCGTAGAAGGCTTCGGAGGCGGGCAGGGCGCCGGCCGGGATGGTCTTGTCGACCGGCGGCGGCTCCTGGGTGACGCGGACGTTGGTGACGAGCGGTCCGCAGTACCCGTTGTTGTTCTGTGCGGCGGCGACGGTCGAGACGAAGGTGAGCAGCGGCTCGTTCGCTCCGGCGGTGAAGGCGAGGGTGACACCCGTGCGCCAGGCGGGCTTCCAGTAGTTGTTGGGCAGCTTGTCGGTGGTGGGCAGGGTGGTCCGGTCGGTGAGGGGGCCGCCCTCGCCCTGGACGGTGTAGGTCTGGCCCTGTTCGAGTGCGGCGGCGGTGCAGTAGTTGGAAACGCTGGGGCTCTCGTCGTAGATGACGGTGACGCGTGCCCCGCTGCGCACTCCGCGCAGCCTCTGCTTGAGGCCGTAGGAGGCTTCGCCGGGGAGGCGGAGCATGGCGGCGGTCAGGCCGTCGGGGTGGCCGGCGGTGGCTGCGTTCCAGCGCCAGACGCCGCCGGTCGTGCCGGTGCCCGAGGTGGAGCCGACCGACCAGGCGTAGGGGTTGGTGCTGGTGTTGACGCCGGTGAAGGCGGGCTCGGCGAAGTCGGCGTTGAGGACGGTGACCGGTGCGGGGGCGGCTGCCCTGGCGGGTGGGACGGCGACGGAGGCCTGGGCGGCGGTCGCACCGCCGAGCAGGCCGAGGCACAGGCCCAGGCCGATGGCGGGCGCGGTACGGGTGAGGGTGGTGCGGGCGGATCCGGCAGGGCTCTGACGGGTTTCCATGACGATCTCCACGGGTGCGGCGGGTGGTCAGGGCGTGCCGGGGGCGAGCACGTCGCGGTCCTTGAACCGGGAGCCCTCGGGCAGGTTCGCGGGCGTCAGACCGCGGGGCGGGGTGGGGGTGGTGGTGTCCTCGGTTCCGGTCTTGCCCTCGGGCCTCAGCCGGTCGCAGGTGTTGCCGGGCACCGTGAAGGTGTCTGCGACGAAGGTGCTGGAGTTCACGGTGGAGGGGCCGTCGACGACGACCTTGCGGATGCCGAGGCCGCTGCCCGTGGTGATCTCGCCGGCGATGCGCTGCATGGCGGAGCTGGCGCCGAAGACGAGTGCGTCGCCCGGGCGGACGGTGGTGTTGTAGGTGGTCTTCTCGATGTGCTCGGTCGTCCAGGTGCGCTGGTAGGCGAGTTTGAAGGCGCCTTCGAAGGCTCCCTTGACGCCGAGGGAGCCGGCGATCTTCCCGCTGCCGGAGGCGCCGGCCTCGGCGCCGACGGTGGCGGTCGGGCCCTTCGACTTGTCCGGGGTGGAGAACTCTCCCTTGGCCTTCGCGTCGACGCCGGCCGTGACCTCGCCGGAGGTGCTGATCGTGCCTTCGATCGCGATCTTCCCGGTGATCTCGCCGCCGAGGTTGTCGGTGCTCGACGTGCGCAGGGTGATCTCCCGGGCGACCGTGATGGCGTCCTTGGTGCAGTTCACGACCGCGTTGCCGAGGGATTTGACGGCGCTGTAATACTCCCCCGACGCGGCACGGTTGATCTCGAAGCGGCAGCCTCCGGGGTGCGAGGCGCAGTACTCGGTGACCTTCTGTGTCGAAGCGAGCGGGGTCGTTCCCTCGTAGGCGACCGGGGTCGGCACCCCGGGCGACGCGGCGGCGTACGAGGAGCCGGTGACCGTGCAGGTGAGGGCGAGGAGGGCGGCGCCGGCGGCGAGGGCGGCGCGGCGACCGGGGACGTGAGTGATCGTCTTCACCGGTTCATCTCCCCGCACAGCGTGGTCAGTTCCGTGGCCTGGGACAGTCCGGCCGGCAGGTCGGCGGCGAAGGAGGCACAGGTGCCCGACAGGGCGGATTCGGCGTTGCCGGAGGGTTCGGGCCGCATGGTGCCGAGCTCGCCGCGGGCCTGTGCCATGTCGGTCTCCTGCGTCGAACCGCCGCCGATCAGCTGCGTCATGCAGGACTTGGATTCCGCCGTGCACTTCTGGGCCGCCTGCTTGGCGGCCCCGATGTCCTGCTTGGCGGCGGCGCTGTCCTGCTTGGCGGCGTCACGGTCCTTGTCGACGGCCCCGCGCTCCTCCGGGGAGGCCGAGCAGGGCTTCTCCTCACCGCCCGGGCAGGGCTCCTCGCCGTCGAGGGGCGCCTCGACGGCGGCGGCCCGGTGGGTGTGGGCCGACGGGACGGACAGCGCCGCCGCGGGCGGGAGGCCGCAAAGAAGGGCGAGTGCCGCGATGGACACGACGATGGGGATACGGGGAATTCTGCGCATGCCTGGGAGGCCCCTTCCGGGGTGACGCGACGAACGGGAGTTCGCATCCGAAGCGAATGCGTACGCAACGTAACAGTGCACTACACAACGTGACCAGTGGCGTGATCACGGTTCACCCGTATTGCCCCGGCACCCGCCTGCCACCTGCGGAAAACGCCGCGGTTTTGACGTGGGAACGCACGTCGGGAGTCCGGGGCGGGCGCGACGCCCCGGCCGGCACCTGGGCGCACAGGCCGCCGATGCGGGAGGGGCAGGTCATGGTTTCGCGTGCCCAGCCCGCGCGGCGGGCGCGTGCGGGCGGGCGCGTGCGGCGAGCCGGCGGGACACGCCCGGCGTCCCGCACGCGCGGGGAGATCCTGACGTCGCATCTCCCATGCCACGTGGCTGAGAGACGGCCCTGGCTCCGCCGCGCCGGCGGCCGCCGGATCTTCGACGTATCGAGCAGCTCGGAGCTCACCCCGCTCACCTGTGGAAACAGCTTGCGAGCCTCACAGACGTGAGAGCCTCACAGACCCCCACGGCTCGGGCCGATGCCAGGAGCAGGGCCAAAGCCCTTGGAGCGGGCCTTGATTGCGGCGCAAGCTTTGAGCGGCGCGGGTCTGGGCCTGCACCCGGGCCGATGGCGTCCGCGTCCGGAGGAGTCCCTCTAGCCCGGCAGCGCGTCGGAGGGTGGGAACTGCCCGCCGGTTCGGCGCGGGCCGGAACGTGTCGACCTCGTGGCACCGGCGCCGCGCCCCGGTAGTGGTACCCGGCGGCCAGGTCGGCCGTGGGACTCAGCCGAGGGCGCGGTCGAGGTTGAAGGCGGCGCTGATCAGCGAGAGGTGGGTGAACGCCTGTGGGAAGTTTCCGAGTTGTTCCCCGCTCCGGCCGATCTCCTCGGCGTAGAGGCCGAGGTGGTTGCCGTAGGTGAGCATCTTCTCGAAGGCCAGGCGGGCTTCCTCCAGGCGTCCGGCCCGCGTGAGCGCCTCGACGTACCAGAAGGAGCAGATCGAGAACGTACCCTCGGAACCCCGCAGGCCGTCCGGGCTGGCCTCCGGGTCGTAGCGGTAGACCAGCGAGTCGGATACCAGGTCCGCGGTCAGCGCATCCAGGGTCGAGAGCCACTTCGGGTCGGTGGGCGAGATGAACTTGGCCATCGGCATCATCAGCACGGAGGCGTCGAGTACATCGTCCCCCAGTCCTTGGACGAAGGCACCGCGCTTCGCCGACCAGCCCTCCCGCATGATCTGCCGGTAGATCGCGTCCCGACTCCGCTGCCAGCGGGGAAGATCAGCCGGCAGGCCGCGCCGGTTGGCCATCCGGATGGCCCGCTCGATCGCCACCCAGCACATCAGCCGCGAGTAGACGAAGTTCCGCCGGCCGCCCCGGGTCTCCCAGACGCCCTCGTCGGGCTGGTCCCAGTGGTCGCAGAGCCAGTCCACCACTGCGCCGACCTCGTCCCAGTGATCACTGCTGATGGGCCGGCCCCACTTGTCGTAGAGGTAGACCGAATCGATCAGGGCGCCGTAAATGTCCAGCTGGAGCTGCTTGGTGGCGGCGTTCCCCACCCGCACCGGAGCGGATCCCAGGTGCCCTTCGAGGTGAGGAAGCTCGGATTCGGGCAGGTCGGTGCGCCCGTCGATGCCGTACATGATCTGCAGCGGACCAGTGGGGCCGACGCCCCGCATGATGCCCCGGTCGGACAGGAAGCCCATGAATGCCTCGGCCTCCGTCGTGAAGCCCAGGCGGAGCATGGCATAAATGGCGAAGGCCGCGTCGCGCACCCACACGTACCGGTAGTCCCAGTTGCGCTCACCGCCGACCCGTTCGGGCAGGCTGGTCGTCGGCGCGGCCACGATCGCACCGGTCGGCGCATACGTGAGCAGCTTGAGCGCCAGCGCGGAGCGGTGCACCATCTCCCGCCACCGGCCGCGGTAGCGCGAGCGGCCCAGCCAGTGGCGCCAGAACCGGACCGTCGCCTCGAACTGCTCCTCCGCCTCGGCGTGCGGACAGGCTCGCGGGCGGACGTCGTCGCTGATCCGGTCGAGGGCGAAAACCACGGACTCGCCTTCGAGGAGCTTGAAGTGCGACCACACGTCCGTGCCGTCGCACTCGAGCGGCGCGGTGGCGGACAGTCCCAGCGACAGGGACGGGGACTCGAAGACGGCCTCATGGGCTTGCGCGCGTACGGTGTGCGCTTCGGCGCCGTAGCCGAAGCGAGGGGCTATCCGTGTCCTGAAGGGAAGGGCGCCCCGAACGCATATCACCCGCCGGACCAGCCGGTGCCGGGACGCCTCGCGCGACTCGTCGACGACCGGCATGAAGTCCTGGATCTCCGCCACCCCGTCGGCGGCGTAGAACCGTGTGATCAGGACGTTGGTGTCGGGGAAGTAGAACTGCCGTGTCCGTGCCGGCACGTCGGCGGACAGCTCCCACGATCCGCCATTGTCGGCGTCGAGGATGGACGCGAAGATGCTCGGTGCGTCGAAGCGCGGGCAGCAGTACCAGTCGATCGTGCCGTTGGTCCCGACGAGCGCGGCGGTGCGAAGATCACCGATCAGGCCGTGCTCGGAAATGGGCAGATAGCGTGTGCCGTCCACTCCCCCGGGTCCGGTCCCGAAATCCATGCCGACCTCCCTACCGTCCCACCGTGAACAGGTGCGGGGATCAAGAAGACCTCGTCTTTCATGGTAGGGCGCTCCGCTGGTCCTGGTGCATCACGGCGGGTCGGGGGGAGCCTGGCCGAGACCATCCCCGATGACTCCGCGGTCCGCTCCGCACCCGGCAGGAGCCCTGCGCGTCGCGGTCAGTCGAGGACGGCGGTGGCCTCGATCTCGACCAGATGCTCAGGCACGTCCAACGCGGCCACGCCGATCAGCGTGGCCGGAGGCACCGGCGTGGCACCCAGCTGCGCGGCCGCCCGGGAGACCCCCTCCAAGAGCAGCGGCATCTTCTCGAACGTCCAGTCGACGACGTAGACGGTCAGTTTCGCCACGTCATCGAACGACCCGCCCACCCCTGCCAGCGCGGTGGCGACGTTGAGACAGCAACGTTCGACCTGGGCGGCCAGATCACCCTCGCCGACGGTGGCGCCGTCACGATCCCAGGCGACCTGCCCTGCGATGAAGACCGTCCTCGAACCGGATGCGACCGCAACCTGCCGGTAGACGTCGGTCGTGGGCAATCCTTCGGGGTTCACCAGCGTAACGGCCATGGGTTTCCTGCCTGCTCGTAGTCTCTTGTGGTTACTCAGTCACCGTAGGAGAGTGGTCTGCGACGTGGAAGTACGCACTTTTCGGTGACTGGGGAACCTGATGGTGACCAAGCAGGTCAAAGACTCGGCCGAGGACGAAGCGGATGTGAGGCGGGCGGACTCACTGGCGCGGGAGATCTTCTCCGACATCGCCAACAAGTGGGCGCTCCTGATCATCGAAGCGGTCGGCGACCACACCCTGCGCTTCACCGAACTACGCGACGAGGTCGAGGGCATCAGCCACAAGATGCTCACGCAGAACCTGCGCCTGCTGGAGCGCAACGGCCTGGTCGAACGGACCGTGCACCCCACCGTGCCGCCGCGCGTCGAATACGCCCTCACCGAACCGGGGCGGGCCCTGCGTGCGACCGTGGACGCCATGTGCGACTGGACCCACCGCCACCTCACCGACATCGAAACCGCCCGCCACCGCTTCGACATCGCGTAAACCCCAACGGGCAGGGCGGCCTGCGCGGCAAGAGCCATCGCCGAGCGTGCGGCCTTCCCGCCGCCGGATCCGGCCGTGAGGCTCAGCCTTGGGTGCGAGCCCGCGGGAGGGGCTCACCACCTCAAGGCGGACCTCCTCGGTCGGCCGCGGTGGCCTGCGCGCGTCAGAGTTCCGGCAGGCACCCGGGCCCAGCTCGCCCTCTGGCAGAAGCGGTGACAGCGCAGGGCAACGCTCGCGGCGCTGCAGGGCCTCCGACGGCAACCGCCCCGCAGCGGCGAGCGCGTTCGCCTTCGTGCGAGGTGGTGCGTGTTCGCTTGAGCGCCGAAATCCGGCGGCGGGCACCGGATCCGCCGCCGAGGCGCTCACGCCGTTCCGCGGATCACAGGGAGTCCACCAGGCCGCCGTCGATGACGAAGTCGGCGCCCGTGATGTTCGCCCCGCCGGGGCCGGCCAGGAACAGCACGAGCTCCGCGACCTCCGACGGGCTGGTGAACCGGCCGGTCGCCGACTGGGCCGCCACCGCGCGGGCCACGTCACCCGGGTCGACACCACGGGACTGCCCGACCGTGGCCGCCACGCCGTCGGCGCCCTGCCACAGCGCCGTCTCCACCGGGCCCGGACCGATCGTGTTCACCCGCACGCCGCGCGGCCCCACCTCCTTGGACAGGGCCTTGCAGAAGTTGGTCAGCGCCGCCTTGGCCGCGCCGTAGTCGATGACCAGTGGGTCCGGCAAGCGAGCGTTGACCGAGGAGACCGTGACGATCCGGCCCGAACCGGAGGCGATCAGGTGCGGCAGAGCGGCACGGGTGGCACGGACGGCAGCCATGAGGTTGACGCTCAGAGTCCAGTCCCAGTCCTCGTCCGTCACGCTCAGGAAGCCGTCCACCCGCGGCCGCACCGCCCCGACGTTGTTCACCAGCACGTCGACGCCGCCGTGGAGCGCGGCGGCCTCGGCGACCAGCGCGGCCGGACCATCCGGGGTCGCGAGGTCGGTCTCCACGACGATGAGGTCCGCGCCCTGCCGCAGGTACGCGTCGAGGGCCTCGGTGCGTTCGCGTGATCCCGCGACGACGTGGCAACCCGCCGCGAGGAAGGCCTCGGTGATCGCGAGCCCGATGCCACGCCCGGCCCCGGTGACCACCACGGTCTGCCCGGGCAGGCCCCGCTCGCTGCCACGGGTTCCGGCCCGCGGCGCGGGAGGGGTCATCGCCCGGTCTCCGTGGTCGGCATCCGCAGCCCTCCGACCATGGTGTCCGCCTCCTCGCGGTCGTCGTCGTCGGCGGCGGTCAGCGGGTGTCGGCCTTTCGGGGCTCCGGCGCGCGGCCTCGACGGTGTCGGGGCCGCCGGGCCTGCCGGGTGCCGACGGATCACGGTCCTCCGGCCGGAAGAGGTCGGTCCGCGGCTGCCGGGGACTGCTGTGCAGCCGGATTCGGTGGACGATGGGACAGGGGTCGAGGTGATCACGGCTGACGCCTCTCTGCACGACACGTGCCGATATTTCGACCAAGTATGTCCATATGGGGCGGGAATCCATGAGGACTCGCAGCACGGCGGAGCGGATTCCGGTGACGGGGTCGCCGCCGCGGGCCGGCTTGGGGAGCCGGTGTCCGATCCGGCCCGCGACGGCGGGCTCCGGTCAGCCCTGTTCGCGGATGCCCCACGGGGATTCGTACGCGGTCAGCAGGTCCAGGAACGGGCGCGGCGGAAGGGCCTCCGGGCCGAGTACGCCCGACTCCGCCCAGACCCCGCCGGCGATGAGTTCGAGCGCCACGACCGGGTTGACCGCGGTCTGCCAGACCACGGCCTGTGAGCCGTACTCGCGCATCGACCACTGGTTGTCCACCACGTGGTACAGGTACACCTCGCGCGGTCGGCCGTCCTTGGTGCCCTTCACCCAGGTCCCCGCGCAGGTCTTGCCCGACATCCGCTCGCCCAGCGTGGCCGGGTCGGGCAGGCACGCCGCCACCACGTCGCGCGGGGAGACGCGTACCGGGGTACCGTCCGCGCCGCGCACCGTGACCGGTTCGGTCGAGTCCAGGCCCAGCGCGTGCAGGGTCTTCAGCTTGCCGATGAAGTCCTCGCCCAGGCCGTACTTGAAGGTGATGCGTCGGGCGTCCACCCAGCGCGGGACCAGCAACACCTCCTCGTGCTCGACGTTGACGCACTCGACCGGGCCGATGCCCTCCGGAAAGTCGAACACCTCCGGCTCGCTGAACGGCTCGGTGGTGAACCATCCGCGGTCCCGCTCGTAGACCACCGGCGGGTTCAGGCACTCCTCGATCGTCGTCCAGATGTTGAAGGACGGGGCGAACTCGTGGCCCTCGACCGTCAGGTTCGCCCCGTCGCGGATCCCGATCTCCTCGATCTCGTCGAAGAGTTCATCGGCCGCGTAGCGGGCGAAGACGTCCGACAGACCGGGCTCCACGCCCATCCCGACCAGAGCCAGCCGCCCCGACTTCTCCCAGGCCCCGGCCCGCGCGAACTGCTCGTCGCCGAGCCTGACCCCGCACTCGGCGTAGGGGTTGCCGGGGTGCGGCCGGGACAGGGACATCGCCATGTCCACGTAATGGCTGTCCGCCGCGAGCGCCGCCTCGAAGAGCGGCATCACGAACCGCGGATCCGTGGCGTTCAGCAGTAGGTCACACCGCTCCTCGGTGAGGAGCGCGGCCACCGCCGCCTGGTCCGAGGCGTCGACGCGGCGCGCGTGGAACCGGCCGCCGGCCTCGCCGAGCGCGGCCACGGCCGCCTCGGCGCGGGCCAGGTCGTAGTCGGCGACCACGAAGCGGTCGAAGAAGTTCCGGCGGGCCGCGATCCGGGTGATCGCGGTACCGACGCCACCGGCGCCCACTAGCAGAACACGCATGACGAAACCCTCTCTCGGTGAGGTCCGCGGAGATCCGGGCCTCATGGGAGGGATGAAAGCCGGGGCCGCAAGATAAGGTCAATGGTGTTGGCATAAGGAGGAAGGCACCCGATGGCGAAGCCCGTGGTCCCCGAGGAAGCCCGCAGGCGACGGCGCCCCACCCGACAGGGCGTCGTCCTGTCCGAGCGGCTGATCGTCGAAACCGCCCTGCGCATGCTGCGCGAACACGGCAGCGCCGGCCTGTCCGCCCGTCGGCTCGGCGCGGCCCTCGGAGCAGATCCCAGCACCCTCTACCGGTACTTCGACGGCATGGACGGCCTCACCCTCGCCATCGGCGAGGAGCTCATCGGCCGGGCCCTCGACGGCTGGGCGGTCACCGGCCGGTGGCGCCACGACCTGCGCGAACTCGGGCTGCGCATCCACGGCGCCTATCTCTCGCACCCGCAGGCGGCCGTACTGACCGCCGGCCGCGTGACCGGCCGGCCCCGCGAGATCGCCGCCGACGAGGCCGTCCTCGGCATCCTGCGCACCGCGGGCTTCCCCGATCCGGAGGCGGTCCTGATCTACCACGCCTTCATCGACCAGAGCCTGGCCTTCGCGGCCCTCGACGCCGGCGCCCTTGCCCTGACCGAGCCCTCCCGGAGCTCCGACGAGGGGCAGTGGGAGTCCACGTACGCCAGGCTGCCGGCCGACGAGTACCCGCACATCGCCGCCACCAGGCGACTGCTCGCCGCCCGCATGAACCACAGCGCCTACCCGGTCGCGCTGGACATGCTGCTCGCGAGCGCGGAGGCCAGGCTGCAGGTCCTGCGGGCCGGCTGACCGGGTCGTACTCCGTCCCCGGGACGCTCGTGGGCCCCTTATGCCAACACCATTGACCCATTCCCGCCCGCGCGGGTTTCCTCTTCGCAGTTCACGCCCTGTTCACACCGGGCCCGCCACGGCGCGGCCCGCACACCGCACTCAGTACAGCGAGGGACGATGGCCGCAGACACCCCGCCGGAAACCACTCCCCGAGCCGCCACGGCCACCACCGCGCCCGCGGTACGGGGCGGCACGACCGTCACGGCCACCCCAGCCGGCACGGCGGCCCCGAGTGGGAACGGCACACCGACGGCACACGCCCCGGCCGGCACCCTCAAACCGGACGCGATCGGCTTCCTCGACGCCCTCGCCATCGGCCTCAACGCGACCTCGCCCGCCTACTCGCTGGCCGCCGTCATCGGACCCCTCGTCGCCCTGGTCGGCGTACACGCCCCCGGAGTGATGCTCGCGTCCTTCGTCCCCATGCTGCTGATCGCCTCCGCCTTCCACTTCCTCAACCGGGCCGATCCCGACTGCGGTACGACCTTCTCCTGGGTCACCCGCGCGCTGGGCCCCACCACCGGATGGCTGGGCGGCTGGGCCATCGCGATGACCGGAGTGCTCGTGGTCGGCTCGCTCGCCGACGTCGCCGTCGGCTTCGGCCTGCTCGCCGTCGGGGCCGACGGCCTGGCCGACAACGCCCTGGTCCGCGAGGCCCTCACCGTCCTGCTGATCCTCCTCATGTCCTGGCTCTGCGTACGCGGCACCGAGGTGTCGGCCCGCCTCCAGAACGTGCTCGTACTGCTCCAGGTCCTCTGCCTCCTCGTGTTCGCGGCCGTCGCCGTATACCGCGTCTACGCCGGCACGGGATCCCTGGACGCCGTCCGTCCGGCCGCCAGTTGGCTGGATCCCTTCGGGGCCGGCGGCTCCGCGCTGACCGGCGGCCTGCTGCTCGGCGTCTTCGCGTACTGGGGCTGGGAATCCGCCGTCAACCTGACCGAGGAGACCAAGGACCCCGCCAACGCCCCCGGCCGGGCCGGCATCTGGTCGACGGTGGTCCTGCTGGCGACCTACGTGGCCGTGGCCTTCGCGGTCGTCGCCTACGCCGGCACCGCCTACCTCGCCGGACGGGCCGACTCGGAGGAGGACGTCTTCGCCGCGCTCGCCCGTGAGGTGCTCGGCGGCTGGGACTGGATCCTGCTCCTCGCCGTCGCCACCTCCGCCCTCGCCTCGACGCAGACGACCATCATCCCGGCCTCCCGCACCGCGCTGTCCATGGCCCGCCGCCGGGCATTGCCTGCCGGGTTCGCCCACATCGACGCCCGCCGGGGCACACCGACCACCAGCACCTGGTGGGTCACCGGCACGGCGACCGTCTGGTACGTCGTCATCCACCGGATCAGCGAGAACGCCCTCGCGGACTCCCTCACCGCCCTGTCGTTGCTGATCGCCTTCTACTACGCCCTCACCGGCATCGCCTGCGCCGTCTGGTACCGGCGCCGGCTGACGCGGGGGCCGGGCCCCTTCCTGCTGCTGGGCGCGGGCCCCCTGATCGGCTCGGCCACGCTGATCTGGCTGCTGGTCGAGGCCGTCGCCGACATGGCCGATCCGGGTAACGCCTCCAGTTCGACCGCCTGGTTCGGGCTGGGCGCCCCACTGGTCATCGCGCTCTTCCTGGTCGGCGCCGGAGTGGTGCTGATGCTGCTGCGCCGCGCCGCATCCGGAGCCTTCTGGCGCGAACGCCCCGGCGTGGCTCCCGAGGCGCCGTAGGCCCCCGTGCGTGCCGGCCCCTCCCCGCCGAGGTCGAGGACAGCGCCGCGCAGAGACGGAGGGGAGAGTCGACCGGCCCGGCCCAGCCCAGCCCAGCGCGGGGCCCCCGTGGCCCTGGTTCCGGCTGCCGATCTGCTCCTGGAGGGGGTCGTGACGGCAGCGAAGTCGTGGACGGGGCAGATGGGCAGTGCCGCGGCAAAGCCGAAGGTGCGGGCGGCGCCGCAGCGCTCACGGCCGAGTGGAACCTGCACGCGGGGGTGCGGATTCCGGGTGGGCACCGGCGGTGCGTCCTGTCGCGGCCGGGCCGCCGAACCAACGGCTCGCGGCCCGCTCGAAGGCCTCCCGATCGAAGTGGCGGTCACCGGCCCAGGCGACCACGCCATCGGGTCGCACCAGCACGGCGCCCGAGCCGAGGTCGTTCTCCGCCGCCCCGGCCGCGTACCGTATCCGGCCCTCCCAGCCCGTCGCCGAACTGTGCAGGCGCCGGTCGGTGCTGAAATCGAGCACGACGCCGCGTCCGTCCTCCATGAGGTCCCCGAGGCGCGTGCCGTCCTCAAGGCAGAAGTCGGGGGCGCTGCGGCCGACCAGCGGATGTTCGCTGCCGAGGTCGTAGCGGATCCACGACCCCGACAGCCGCTCGAACACGTAGGTCGCTCCGTCACGGGTCCCGATGAGATCGCGAACCACTGCCTGGATCGCGTGGGCGAACGGGTCCGGCCTCATGGTCGCCACCTGGGCGCGCGACCAGTCGAGCACTGCCGCACCGATCGGGTGGCGCTCGTCGGCGTAGGTGTCGAGAAGCCCGTCCGGCGCGTACCCGTGCACGGTCGCCGCAAGCTTCCACCCCAGGTTCACGGCGTCGCCGATGCCGGTGTTCAGCCCCTGGCCGCCCAGCGGGGAGTGGATGTGGGCGGCGTCGCCCGCGAGCAGGACGCGTCCGCGGCGATAGGCCGTCGTCTGCATCGCCCGGTCGGTGAAGCTCGAAGCGATGTGGACCTCGCCGATGGTCACGTCGGTGCCGGACACACGGCGCAGGACCTCCTGGAGGTGGTCGCGCGTCGGCGGCTGCGAGCGATCGAACGCGCCGCCGTCGAAGTCCACCACGGCTACGTACCCGGCGGCAGGCATGCGGATGTACATGCCCGTCGGCGTCAGGTGGAACCCGGGACGCAGTTTCTCCGGATCGACGAGGGAGGTTTGCATGGTGTAGCCGGTGAACTGCGGTTCGGTACCGACGAATTCGAAGCCCGCGAGCCGGCGCACCGTGCTGCGTCCGCCGTCGCAGCCGACGAGCCAGCGCGCCTCGTAGGCGTCCGCGCCGGCTTGTGCGACCACGCTCTCGCCGTTCTGGGAGACGGCCGAGACCGTGACGCCGCGCCTGACGTCCACGCCGAGCTTGGACGCCTGCCCGGACAGCACCGTCTCGACCGCTTCGAGGTCCGTCATCACGGATTCCAGTACCGGGCTGGGAAGCCGGAACGGCAGGGCGGCGACGTCGACCCGGGTCCCGTCGAGCATCATGCCGGCGAAGTGGCCGCCGAGCCGAGGGCGTGACGGCGCGCCCTCTTCGGGGGCCGCACCGAACACCTCCTGTACGCCCGACGCCGTCAGCAGCGGTTCCAGCATCCCGCGCCGGTAGAACGCCTCGACCGACGCGGCGGAAAGCCCGCGCCTTCCGAGCGGGGCCGCCCGTAACGGGGAACCGAGCGCCGGCTCCCGTTCGAGCACCAATACGGAACAGCCCGCGAGGCCGAGCTCGCAGGCGAGAGCCAGACCCACCGGACCGGCTCCCACGATCATCACGTCGTACATGAGAGATCCCCTCTTCGAACTCCAGGCCGGATGAGTACCCGGCAGGACCTCTCGAAGGGTGTCAGCCGCCGCCGACATCGCACCGACAGCCCCGACAAGCCACCGACACCACCGACTCGGCGGCCCGCTCATCCCTGGTCAGGCCCCAGAGGAAGGCATGCCGCCTCCTGCGCGCCGGTCGGCGGGCGGAGCGTCACATGGTTCCCCGGCGGGGTGGTCATAGACATGGGTCCACGAGGGTTTGGCGCCCCATCCGAGCGAACGCCCCCGGCTTTCGGCGGTCTCGCAGCTGTCTCGATCGTCGCCCCCGCAGCAGTCCAATGGCCTCGCATACCGACGACACCGACGACCGCATCAGCCCCAAGGTGTAAACCCGTGGGCCGATGCCGCGCGGGAGGGGCACGTGGCACATTTCCCCTGTGCCCACGGACCGGCCGGTGCGGCACGGTTGACGATCCGCCGGCACGGGAGGGCCCATGACCACCACTCCGTTCATCAGCCGCAAGGGCATGACACGCCGCGGCATGCTGGGAACAGCGCTGGCCGCCGGGGCCGCCGTGCCTCTTGCCGCCGTTGCCGGCCCCGCGTGGGCCGATCCGCGTACGGCCGACCCTGCCGCAACGCGGCTCATGCTGCCCGCGCCGACCGGGCCGCATCCGGTGGGCACCGTCCAGCTGCACCTCGTGGACCGGTCGCGTCCGGACGACATCGCGGGCCCCGGGCGCTTCCGCGAGCTGATGGCCACCGTCTGGTACCCCGCCGGCGACGTCCAGCGGTACCCGGTGGCGCCCTGGATGCCGGACGGCGCACTTCAGGCCTTCCTCGCCGACGTCGGGTTCAGCGATCTCGCCCCGCTGGGGCCGCTCACCGCCGGCCACGTGGGCGCTCCGGTGCGGCGATCGGGCCGACGGCTGCCCGTCGTCGTGTTCTCGCACGGCGCGCACAGCCATCAGGGCGACCACACCGTCATGGTCCAAGAGCTCGCCAGCCACGGATACGCGGCTGTGACGGTGGCGCACCAGTACGACACGTACACCGAGTTCCCCGACGGCCGGATCGCCGTTCCGCTCCGCGACAGGCAGGCCCCGACGCTGCCCGGGGACTTCGCCGCCGACCTGCGCTTCGTCCTCGACTGCGTCGAGCAGCTCGCCGCCGGATGCAATCCCGACGTCGACCGCAGGGAGCTGCCGGCCGGGCTGCTCGGCTCCCTCGACCCGCGGCGCATGGGTGCGTTCGGCTGGTCGAAGGGCGGGACGGCCACCGCCTGTGCCACGCTCGCGGACGAGCGCATCCGGGCCGGGCTGAGCCTCGACGGCCCGATGCAGATGAACCCGCCGCTGGCCGGGGACCTGGACCGGCCGTTCATGATGATGTCCGCCGCGTTCACCCGGGCCACGGATCCCGAGGCCGCCGCGTTCTGGTCACATCTGCGGGGCCGGCGGCTGAACATTCAGGCCCAGGGCGCCGCCCACGTCTCGTACGGTGACAACGAGGCACTGTTCCCACAGGTGGCGAAGCTGTACGGATGGAGCGGGCAGCAGCTCCAGAGCGTGATCGGTACCCTCGATCCCGACCAGGCGGTGAAGATCCAGCAGGCGTACCCGCTCGCGTTCTTCGACGAGCACCTGCGCCACCTCCGGGGGCACCTGCTCGACGGGCCGTCCCCGGCGTTCCCTGCAGTGACGTTCCTCCCCTGAGTGCCCGGGACCGCAGCACCGCGGTCCCTCGTAGGCCCACGCTTCTGTCACCACGGCCAGGAAGGCACTTTCCGCGTGGGCTTCCCGCTCGGTGTTCACGGGGGCTGCGATCTGCGATCGGTGCGTCACCCTGAGTTGTCGCCGCGGCCGGGCTGACCTGCGCTGGACCTGCGCACACTGGAAGCATGCACGGAATGGCCGTCGGCGAGACGGCGGAGCGTGAGGACCTACTCGCTGCAGCCGTCGTCGAAGCCGTCGAAGGAACCAGAGCCTACTCGGGGAGCGTCTTCCTCCGTTCCCGCGATCGCCGGTCGGTCGTGCTCGCCGCGACGTGTGGGGTGCCGCCCTCCCTGCTCGGTGGCTGGCACCTCATTCCGGTGAACAGTCCCATCCCGATCGCCGCGGCGTACAGCTCCGGGCGCACCGTCCACCTGGCCAACGCAGAGGAGACGATGCGGCGCTATCCCCAGCTCGCGGTGGCTCTCCCGTACGCCTTCGGCTCCTGCTCCGTGCCGGTGGGCGCAGGCAGGGAGACCTTCGGATCCCTGGCGATCGTCTGGGCGGCGCCCCCCGGCTGCGAAGGGCTGTCCAAGGCCCAGCGCCGCCACCTGCGGAGCGTCGCCAAGCGACTTGGCGAGTCCCTGTCGGCACTCCGCGCCCGTAGCGGCAAGCCCGTGGAATGCGACCCGGGAACGATCGCCGTCGAGACCCCGGCTCCCTCGACAGCGGCCGTGCGGGTCGGCGTGTTCCAGTGGGACCCTTCCTCTGGCGACATCATCGTGGACGACGAACTCTGCGCGATCTTCGGTCTCGACCCGCGTGCTTTCGACGGACGAGCCGAGACGCTTGCCTCCCGCCTCCACCCCGGCGATCTTGCCGCTTTCCGGTCCTGCGCCCGAGAGGCAGTCGCGGAAGGCCGGACCACCGGCAGACGCCTGCGGTTGAGGGACCACGAGCACGGCGGCGAGGGGTACCGCACCGTCGAGTTGTGGGGCCGCGTACCGAAGGCCGACGGCGTGCGGGCACGTACCCACCTCGTCGGCGCGGTCGTGGACGCGCGCGCGGGCCAGGTGGCCGTCGCGGCGGTCGAGCGGCTGCGGGACGGACTGTTCGCCCTCGCCCCTGACGGGCGGGTCACCTACGTCAACCACAGCGCCCTGCAGCTGTTGGGGGTCGCCGCCGACGAATTGCTGGGCCATTTCCTCTGGGACGTACTGCCGTGGCTGTCCGATCCCGACATCGAGTACCGGCATCGGTCCGCGATGATCTCCCAGGCGCCGGCCTCCTTCGTGGCCTGCCGCTCACCCGACCGGTGGCTCGCCTTCTCCCTCCACCCGGAGGCGGACGGGGTGACCGCCCGGGTCGTGCCCGCCGGCCAGCCGCCCCCGGCATCGACACCATCCGTCTTCCCGCCCGAGACGGCGGCCGCCACCGCACCGGCGCGTCTGGGCGTCATGTACCACGTCCTGCAGCTGGGCAGCGCGCTGACCGAGGCGGTCACCGCCCACCAAGTCTGTGAAGTCGTCGCCGACCAGCTCCTGCCCGCCTTCGGAGGCCAGCGGCTGGCGATCTATGTGGTCCGCGACGGAACGATGCACCTCCTCTTTCACACCGGCGGCCACGAAGACTTCCTCGAATGGCTGGAGGGTGAACCGCTGCACGCCCGCCTGCCCGGTACGGAGACCCTGACGTCCGGCACTCCGCTCTTCATCGAGTCGCAGCAGGCTCTTTCCCGGGGCTACCCGGGCATTCCCACGGACGAGGTGAGTTCCTGGGCGTATCTGCCGCTGATCGCCTCCAGCCACCCCGTCGGCACCTGCGTCCTCGGCTTCGACGAGATCCATCCCTTCACGGAGAAGGACCGCGGCGTCCTGACCGCTCTCGCCGGGCTGATCGCCCAGGCTCTGGAACGAGCGCGGCTCTACGACTCGGAGTTCGCCCTCGCGCGCGGCCTGCAGCAGGCGCTCCTGCCGCACCGGCTCCCGACGGTCCCGGGGATCCTTTCCGTGGTGCGCTATCTGCCCGGCACCAGCGGAATGGACATCGGCGGCGACTGGTACGACGTCATCCCCACCGACGGTGGAGTCTCTCTCGTCATCGGAGACGTGGAGGGGCACAGCATCGCCGCCGCGGCCACCATGGCCCAGTTGCGCAGCGCGGTACGGGCCTTCGCGGCCGTAGGGCACACGCCCGGCGATGCGATGGCGGGCGTCAACCGAACCCTGTTGGACCTCGACCCCGGGCTGTTGGCCAGCTGCTGCTACATCCACCTCGAAGCACACAGCCACCACGCCTGCGCCGTCACCGCCGGCCACCCCCCACCCCTGCTCCGCAGTCCCGACGGAACGACCGGTGCCCTTGACCTGGAGATCGGACCGGTCCTCGGCGTGGAGCGCGCGAGCACCTACCCCGAAACCCGGATCGCCCTCCCGCCGGGGTCCGTCCTCGCCCTCTACACCGACGGCCTGGTCGAGGAACCCGGAACCGACATCGACGTGGGCATCGACCGCCTACGGGCGTCCCTGGCCCACGCCCGTGCCGACTCGCTGGACGAACTCGCCGACCGGCTTCTGCACAACGCCCGTGGCTCCTCCTACCGGGCCGACGACATCGCCCTGCTGCTCACCGCGATCCGGTCACGCCCCGGATGACGCAACGGGCAGGTCGGACCGCCACCGATCTCGCGGTGATGCTCGCCGACACGGACGGGGCAGTGCTCGCTTCGCTGCGAGCGGCCCGCGCCTCAGCCCGGGAAGCCGCCCGGATGCCGGCGGCCGAGACCGAGTCGCTCCGGTGGCCGTTCAGGCCTCGCCGGGGAACCGAGGGCGGGTCCAGGGCAGGCGAGGTCCGGGCCCTGGTACGGCTTGGCCTCACCGGAACGGGCCCGGGCCAGGGCCCGCAGGACGGTGGCGCCCCGTTCGGTGGGCGAGCCGGGCGAGCAGGTTGGGGTCGCCCGCAACCTCAAGGGCCGTGCCCGTGCCCGTGTCGAGGTCTGGTGGCCGGTCGGGGAAGGGGAAGGACGCCCAGGCCCAGGCCCAGGGTCGGCTCGCCTTCCCACGAGTCCCGGCGTCCGTGCCGGGTCGTCGCGGGAGCGTGCTGTCGGTGAGGGCCGCCGTCAGTACGAGTGGTCGACCGTGACATCGGCCGCCAGCCTGAGCGCGGCTTCGGCCGGTTCCCCGCGCAGCCCCAGCAAGGTGAGGGTGAGGGCGTCGATCACCGTGAGGTGGGCCAGTCGGCTGGCAACGGTTTCGCGCCCGAAGACCAGGTCCTGGCCGCCCGCGAGGAGCGGGCGGTCGCTGGACTCGGTCAGGGGCGAGCGGGCGTAGCCGGTGAGGGCGATGACAGGGGTCCCGGCTTGCCGTGCGCGCCGGGCGGCGTCCACCGTGCTGCGCGTGGCTCCGGTGTGGCTGATGGCCAGGCAGGCGTCGGCGGGGGTCAGCTGCCCGCGCTGGCCGCCGCGCTCGGCACCGGCGTGATGATCGCCTCGTACACGCTCGTCGACGGCACCGGCGTCCGCGCCGCCGGCAGCGTCATGGGCTACATCGCCTGGCTCTTCCTCTGCCAAGGGCTCGTCCTCCCCCTGATCGCGTGGTTCCTTCGGGGCCCCGCCCTGCTGAGCGCCCTGCGCCCGCTGTACGGCCGCGGGCTGGCGGGTGGGCTGCTCTCGCTCCTCGCGTACGGGCTCGTGGTCTGGGCGCAGTCCCGCGGCGACCTCCCCACCATCGCCGCCCTTCGGGAGACCGGCATCGTCTTCGGCGCCCTGATCGGCGCGGTCGTGTTCCGCGAACGCCTCGGCCACCGACGCATCACGGCGAGCATCGCCGTCCTGGCGGGCATAGCGATACTCCAGCTCACCGGCAGCGCGTGAGGGCGGCCTCGGGAGCCGTCTGCCGCAACCGCGCCCTTCTCCGGGCCGGACTCCTCCGGCCCGGGCCGGCCGCGTTCAGGTGGGGCTACATGCCCCAGATCCGGGCCATGAAGAAGCCCGCGACCATGAGTGCCCCCGCCACGATCAGGAAGACGAAGAGGCCCGGGTGCTCCCAGAGACCTCCGTCCGCGCGCTCGCGGTGAGCGGATGCCGTGGAGCCTTCCGCCGGCGGCGTCTCACCGGGCGGCACTCCGGATGTTGACATGCGATCCTCCAAGAATGCTCGATCTCCTCGCTCCGGCGATGGGACCTCGGGCGGCGCCCTGGCCGCAGGTCGCGGGTCGCGACCGGGTAATCGGGCGGGCCGGAAACCGAGCCGTACCGCTGCCCCCGAGCCGGGTCCGGTGAACCTGGAAGGCCGGGCCGCGGGGCGGCCACACGTCCGGGGCGCGCTGCCGATGTCCGCAGCGGACGAGGTGGGGCGGTGTGGGAAGACCCCTGGAGGACCAAGCATCGTTGTGCGCGAGACGCCGACAAAGTCGCATCGTTTCTGCAGCGATACGCAGCGACTCCGCAATCCACGGGTGTCTCAGGGCGAGGCCGGGCCGGGCAAGGCCGGCGCACCTGGTCCGCCGGTGCGGGCGGCCGTGGCTCCGGAGGCCTCGTTTCGGGGTAGGGAACTTCCATGAGGCCGATCAGTGAGCACCGGGCAAAGGCCGCGGAGCGGGAGCGATGGCTGCGATACGGCGCTGCCGCTGCCGCCGTGGCCACGACAGCGGTGGTGGGCTCGTTGCCCGTCGATCCGGCGGGCTCCTGGTACCGGAGCCTGCGCAAGCCGGTGTGGCAGCCGCCGTCATGGTTGTTCGGTGTGGTGTGGCCGCCGCTGTACGCCTCCCTCGCCCTGGCCGGCGGGCATGCGTTCGGCCGGGCCCGGGGCATGGAGCGGAAGGGGCTGGCCATTGACCTCGGAGCGAACCTGCTCCTGAACGCCGCGTGGCCCTGGCTGTTCTTCGCCTGCCGCAGCCCGCGGGCCGGGGTGGCCGGCACGCTGCTGTTGGACGCCGGCAATGCGCAGCTCATCCGGCGGGTCGCCCGCTTCGATGCGGTCGCGGCCCGCACACTGCTGCCTTACGCGGCCTGGTGCACCTTCGCCACCGCTCTGAACACCTCGATCGCGCGGCGCAACACGACCCGGGCTTGGATGGTCAGCCCGTCGTGGTGGTCTCGGCGTCGACCCCGGCGAAGAACTCGTCGGCAATGGCGCGGGCACGGTCGAGGTCGGTGAACGGTTCACCGACGATGCGTCCGGCAAGCTCGGTCGCCAGTCCGAGGATGTCCTCGCGAAGTTCGGCCTGAGCGACGACTCGGTCCGCCTCAAGCTGCACCGTGGCCGCGGCGACAAGTTCCTCACGTGCCTTCTGCCCCTCCGCGCGAACAGCGGCGAGGAGCGCTGCGCCTTCCTCGCGCGCGGCCTGACGGATCTGTGCCGCCTCGTGCCGGGCGGCACTCAACCGGGCCTGATACTCGGCGTGAAGGCGCCGCGCCTCCAACTGGGCTGCCCTGGCCCGCTCCAATGTGCCCTCGGTGGCGTTTTCACGCTCCGCGAGGGTCTTCTCAATTCTGGGGAGCAGCACCTTGGCGAGGATCGCGAAGACTGCCACGAAGCAGATCACCGCGACTATGAGATCGACGAGATTCGGTTTCAGGGGGCCCATGGTCCGATCATAGGGGTGCACCCCTCGTATCCGCCTTGGATATTTACAGCCCGACTGCCGGAAAGAGCGTGCATCACAGGGAGATTGACGGATCGTCAGCTGCGTGCGCCCTTTGGCGCGCCCGGTGTGGACCCGCCGGTCGGCACGGCACGGCTCCCGGCCCCCGGCTGCTGCCGGGGGCCGGGAGCCCGGGGGTCCGTCAGCAGTGGCCGACGCTGGTCTGGCCGGCTACCAGCGACGAGTGGACGTAGCCGGTCCCCGCGTAGCTGGAGACGCGGAACCAGCGGTTGGAGGCGTAATTCGAGCTCGGCGGGTACACCCACTGGCTGTCGGTCCAGCACAGCATCGTGACGCCGGTCCCGTTGGACAGGTAGCCGAGCGAACCGCAGCCGGTGTTGGCGCAGGTGCGCTCGTTCGCCCCGCCGCTGTTGGACGAGATGTAGCTGCCGGCCGCGTCGGCGCCGCCGGCGCCGGCGAGCAGACCGGTCAGGGCGACGGCGGCCGCGGCGGCGGCCAGTCCGGCCCGGGACCGCAGAGTGGTGGTCGTCATGCGCATCGTCGTTCTCCTCGGGAGACTCGCGGTGGTGTGCGGCGCCCCGGCCGATCCGGCGGCGCTCCACCAGAGAGCCATGCCGACCGCGGCGGGGGGAAGGAAGTAACCGCAGGTCGACCAGGCCCGTACGGCGGTCCGTACAACTCCGTACAGCGCGGCCGGTCCGCGCGGGCCCACCGGACCGGTCCGGTCACCGGCACGGCGGCGCGTACGGCAGTCCGGGGACGAGCTGGGCCCACTCCTGGGCGGTGATGACCGTCCCCGCACGCTCGCACAGCCTCCGGGCGATCTCCTCCTCGTCGCGGGACCACACCAGGGCGGCCGGGCCCGCACCGCCGGCCGCGAGGGAGCGGCCGTCCGGGCTGAAGGCGACGGCGTACGCCTTCCCGCCGAGGCCGCTCAGCACGGTGCGGGGCCGCGGCCGCCGCGGATCAGCGGTGTCCCACAGCCACACGGTGCCGTCCGTACTGGCGGCGGCGAGCGTGCCGCCCTCCGGGCTGAACGACAGGGCGTACACATAACTGCTCGGCCCCGTCAGACTCGGCCCGGCCGTCCGTGCCCGGTCCCCGCTCACGTCCCACAGCCACACGTCCCGGTCCGCGGTTCCGGCCGCCAGGATCCGGCTGTCGGGGCTGAACGCGACGGACATGACGTAGCTGCCCGGCCCGCGCAGGGTGGACCCCAGTACCGGTCGGCCGCCGCCCTGCGGCAGCCGCCACAGCAGTACCTGCTTGTCGACGGTGCCGGCGGCGAGCCACCGCCCGTCCGGACTGAACGCCACCGAATAGACGTAGTTCGTCGGCTCCGTCAGCTCCGCCGAGAGCTCCGGGTGCGCCGGGTCCACCGTGTTCCACACGCGTACGGTCCGCCCCTCACTGCCCACGGCCAGGATTCGGCCCGTCCGGTCGAAGGCCGCGGACTGGATGGTTCCGGCGCCGCCGGTCAGGGGTTCTCCGTAGGGCACGGCGCGGTCGGGGCGGGAGAGGTCCCACAGCCACAGTTTGCCCTCCCGGCCGCCCACCGCGAGGGTGCGGCCGTCCGGGGTGAAGGAGACCGTCGCGGAGTACCCGGTGGGGTTGGTCAGGGGCGGCCCCACGGGGCGTGGTGTCCAGGGATCGGTGACGTCCCACAGCTGTACGTCACGCCCCGCGACGGCGAGCAGCTTCCCGTCCGGCGCGTATCCGATCGCGTTGACCGTGCCCTGGAAGCCGCGCAGCGGGCGCGGAGGCAGCTGCCACAGCCGCACGGTCCCGTCCGAGGCGCCCGTCACCAGCTGCCGCCCGCCGGGATGGAACGAGAGCGAGGTGACCGGTCCCGGGTGCGGGAACACGCCGGCGAGGACGCGCGTCCGTGCGTCGTACAGGCGTACCTGGCTGTCCGCGCTGCCGGTCGCCAGCCACTGTCCGTCGGGACTGTAGGCGACGGCGTTGACGTAGCTGGCGGGTCCGTCGGGCGCGGCCGGGGCCCCGCCGATCACATCGGGGGCGTCGGGGCCGGCGCCCGGGGCGGGTACGTTCCACACCCGGGTGGACCGGTCCTGGCTCCCGGCGGCGAGCCGTGCGCCGTCGGCGGTGAAGGCCACGGCGAACACCGGGCCGGCCGCTCCGGTCAGCGGCTGCCCGTACGCGCTCGGGTGGCCGGGATCGGCGAGGTCCCACAGGCGTACGGAGCCGTCCGCTCCGCCCGCGGCCAGCAGGACCGGACCGGTGCCGGGCCGGAACGCGACGGTGTGCACCGCCCCGGTGAACCCGGTGAGCCGAGGACCGGTGGCGGCCGGAGGGGCGGAGCCCCCTTCCGTGGGCGCGGCCGTCCCCATCGGATCCGGCCACAGGTACACCCCGCCGTCGGCGCCCGCCGCGGCCAGCGACTTGCCGTCCGGCGCGAAGGCCACCCCGTACACGGCCGAATCCGGACCCTTGAACGACCGGGGCGCGGCCGCCGCCGGACCGGGGCCCGACGGCTCCCACACCCGTACGGTCCCGTCCCCCGACCCGGCCGCGATCCGTCGGCCGTCCGGGCTGAAGGCGAGCGCGTACACGGTGTCGGCGAACGTGACCGGCGCCATCCCCAGTGGTCGCGGCCGCTGCGGATCGCGCAGGTCCCACAGCGTGACCCGGCGGTCCAGGCCGCCCGCGGCGAGGGTGTGCCCGTCCGGGCTGAGGGCCACTGCCTGTACGACGCCACGGAACGCCAGGATCCGGGTCACGGCGGGCAGCGCCGAGGCGTCCATCAGCGCCTCCCGGGCCTCGGCCGTGGGAGCCGTACGGTACGCCACCAGACCGAGTTGCGCGGAGAGGGCGAGGTCGCTGCCCCGCAGCCGTTCGGCGCGCGCCGCCACGAGCCTGGACAGCGCTACGGCCTGCTGTCTCTGCGCGTCACGGCGCTGGACCACGGCGACACCGGTGAGCAGGCCCGAGAGGACGACCAGCAGCGAGAGCAGGACGAGGAGCCGGCGCAACCGCCGGGCGCCGCGCCGCTCACGCCGGACGCGGCCGTCCTCCGCCAGCCTGCTCGCATCGATGAAGTCGCTTTCCCGTGCGTCGAGTTCCGGGGCGTGGCCGCTGTCGAGGGCCCAACCGGATGCCACGGCCAGGCGGGTGCCCCGGTAGAGCAGCGAGGGGTCGCGGCCGTGCGCGAGCCAGCGGTCGGCGTCACGCGTCAGGTCCTGCCGGACGATCTGTCCGGCCCGGTCTGCGTCGATCCAGCCGCGCAGCCTCGGCCAGGCGGTGAGCAGTGCCTCGTGGGTGATCCGGGCGCCGTCGCCGTCGAGCGTGACCAGGCGGCGGTCGACGAAGCGCTCCAGCACCGCGTACACCTCTCCGGCCCGGTCCAGGTGTCCTGTGGGCGGGGGCAGCGGCAGCAGCCTGCGCGCGTCGGGCACTCCGTCCCCCACCGCCACCATCCGCAGGAACAGCTGCCGCGCGAGTACGCACTCGGCCTCCGACAGTCCCGCGTAGACCTCTTCCGCCGTCTCGGAAACGGCCGCGGACATCCCGCCTCCCGCCCGGTAGTCGGCGATGGTCAGGGTGGTGCCGCGGCCGCGTTCCCAGGTGGACAGCAGTGCGTGCGACAGCAGGGGCAGGGCCCCGGGGCCGGAGTCCCGCAGGTCGGCGAGGAGTACGTCGACGAACCCTTCGTCCAGGACGAGACCGGCCTTGGCGGCGGGGCCGCCGACCACGGCGCGGATCTCGTCCTCGCTGAGCGCGCCCACGACGGTCTGGCCCTTCTGCAGGGCTGTCGCGAGGGCGCGCTGGTCGAGCGCCTGACCGTAGAAGTCCGCGCGCAGGCAGCCCGTGACGCGTACGTCGAGGGAGGGCAGGGCCGCGAGGCACCGCAGGAACCGCTCCCGTTCGGCGGGGTCGGGGCATGCGGTGAACACCTCCTCCAGCTGGTCGACCGCCACGACGATGCGTACGCTCTCCCGCTGGGCCAACGCCGCGATCTGTGCGGCAAGTTCGAGGGCATCACCCTCCGCGTCCTGCCAGTGCGTCCCCCGCACGTCGTTCCACTGCGCGGACAGGGCGGACGTCAGTGCGCGCATCGGGTCGCGGCCGGGTGCGAGCGGCAGGGGTGTGAAGCCGTGCTCACCCCGGAGGACGGGCAGCACCCCTGCGCGCAGAAGGGAGGATTTCCCGGAGCCTGAGGCCCCGACGAGCAGTTGGGGTACGTCGGAGCCCTCGGAGAGGATCCGGTCCACGATGACGGCCCGTAGGCGCTCGCGGCCGAAGAACCAGTCGGCGTGGCGTTCCTCGAAGCCCGCGAGCCCCCGGTAGGGCGACGCACCTCCCGCGACGCGCAGAAGCCGGGACCGTCGCAGCTCGGCGAGCCGTTCCAGCCAGCGCTCGATTTCGGCCGCGTCGGTCACCCCGCAGACGTGCAGCACCCGGCGGAACAAGGGCAGGGACCCCATCGACGGCAGGTTCTGACCGGCGAACCAGCCACCGATGGTGCTGTGGGCGCCCGGCGCGTCGACCCGTGCGGCGACGGCCCGGACGGTCAGGTCGGCCTTCTCGCGCAGACGCGTCAGGTCGGCCGCGAACTCCGCTCGTGATAAAGGGGGTTGGGAGAGGGGCGGGGTGGGGTCCATGGGGCCTCCGGGGTCCGGTTCCGCTACGGCGGTGATGCGGTGGACCACCCTTCCCGCGCCCATCCGGCCCCGTGGCCGGAACAGTTGGAAGCGGTCCCTTTCTACGCCGCCCCACCGGCGCTTTCCGGCCAGTCACTGCCCTCTCCGAACCCTCAGGCGCCCCGCCACTCCTCAACGCCGCACGCCGCTGCCCGCCGCTGCCCGCAGCTCTCAAGGCTTCCGGGGCTTCCCCGCGGAGGAAGCCGCTGCTTCCTTCCGCGGCCGAAACGCTGCGCTGGGGGCACCTCGCGGCTTGCCGGGCCGCGCGGACGGTGCTCCGGCTGCCGCCTTCGCCCGGTTCCGGTGCCGACCGTGTGGCCTCGTCTCGAATCGGCCGCTGCGGAGCGGTTTCGGCCGTTCATGGCGGATGGTGGGTTCTCGGCGTGTTTGGCGGGACAGTGCTGGGCGGCGGGGACCGCGCCTCGTGGGGGGGGGGTGCCCCTATGTCTTTGGTCAAGGTGGTCGGGTGGCAGTGTGGCTGTCATGAGTGATGACGTGCCTGTTCGAGAGTTGGTAGTCGAGGGCATGCGGCCGTGCGAC